>NZ_QRQX01000065.1:0-530 GCF_003475665.1 Collinsella sp. AF29-7AC | reverse complement strand
GTTATACCCTAAGAGCAAACCACCCTTTTTAAGGGTGGTTCTGATTGATATCGACAGGGCTAAGTTGAGGCACCGAGGTTCCGTATGCGCAACGTACGACCGACGGCCTGCCAACGGTGGGACTGTTCAGAAAAGCGAGCAGGTAGCCAGTTCGAATCTTTGTAACGTCGGGATAGATTCTCAGCAGATGGTTGCTGCCAAACATTCCCTCATGATTCTCCGTGAGCAAAAGAGCTCGTCCTAGGATGCCGTACTTTTGACCAGAACATGCCATGACGAGAGTTCCCGGCTTTAGGATGTAACGCTCCCAGTTGTTAATGAGCTTGGCGTAAACAAATTTTGTCGGTTGAGTGTTAACGTCAAAGATCTCGGACACACCCACAAAGGGAACGTTGGAATCGCCATAAAACCGCTTGAAGCGAGGAAGCTCTTCGACGTCCTCTACAAGTTCAGCAAGTGGCGCATACTCCATTACGTCAACCAATGTTAGCGCCGGGCGATTTTAGCCGCTAATAGTCAAACGATTTTGA
>NZ_QRQX01000064.1:329-539 GCF_003475665.1 Collinsella sp. AF29-7AC | reverse complement strand
TAATCGCCCGAGCTCTTCCGGAACCGCACCTCGCGGCCCGCGGGACCTAGCGCTTGCGCGGTCCGGGCACGAGGATGCCCCCGAGTCAGTTCCCTTTCCTATGCGCCATGCGGCCCCCAGGGCACGTAGATGAGACCCAGGACACCGAGAACGGTGGGCGCCGCCCACCGGTCAGCGGCCAGAGCATGGGGGGCACGCCCGGTCCCGTTC
>NZ_QRQX01000064.1:0-319 GCF_003475665.1 Collinsella sp. AF29-7AC | reverse complement strand
CCGCCCACCGGTCAGCGGCCAGAGCATGGGGGGCACGCCCGGTCCCGTTCCGAACCCGGAAGCTAAGCCCCATCGCGCCGAGAGTACTGCGGGGCCAGCCCGTGGGAGGCCAGGGCGCCGCTGACCGGTGGACGGCACCGAGCCGTCGCATCGAACCTGGAAGGGGGAGGCCTCGCGGCCTCCCCCTTTTTTGCGTTTGAAAGATAGTTGTAATACAAGAACTCGCTTTCGTTTAGCTTGTCTTACTGTTTGGCTGTATTTTGAGTCCTTCTTGGTGACGCATAATTTCTTTCGCAAATTGACAACCGCATAGCGGAAC
>NZ_QRQX01000063.1:0-550 GCF_003475665.1 Collinsella sp. AF29-7AC | reverse complement strand
GGGGCGCCGGGGGCGGGAATCGCGCACTCCATATTTTGTTCACAAATTAATTAACTGGGCTCCGAGTTGCTCAGAGTCGCACATATGGTCATAAACCTCGGACAGACCGTATGACCTCGGGAATCTTGCTGTCCACTGTAGACATATCATCTTTATACCCTCGTCGGTCTCCGCTAGTTAGCCCATCATAAATTGAAGGACAACGTTAACAAACCTATAAAACGCCAGCGGGGGCTCTATCACTAATTAGATAGAGCCCCCGCTGGCGGAGTTTATTTGATTGAAAAAATGCCCCTTAATTGATTTACTGGAAATAAGGAGCAAAAGATCCGTCCGGATAAACGTGGCGACAGAACCCTGGAGCCGACTGAGCGCCACCAGAAAGCGACATAAGCAAAAAGATCGGATCTACCTCACCGCGGACGACAACGATGCCCTCGACTAAAGCCAATCCGAACACACCTAAAACAGATAGTGTAAATGTCGGTTTGTATATCGCAAAAAAGGGGGAGGCCGCGAGGCCTCCCCCTTCTTCAATCTCGATGACGGC
>NZ_QRQX01000062.1:373-582 GCF_003475665.1 Collinsella sp. AF29-7AC | reverse complement strand
GCAGCCCAGATTGACCACCGCCGCATTGGGGTGGTCTTTCAGGTAATACTGCACCTCGAAAGCAAGATCACCCTGTCGCATGGCCACCTCCAGCGCACCAAAGCGCTGCATCAGGCTGCGGGAGTTTTTCTCTGCCTCTGAAAAGTCGTAGTCGATCTGGCCGAGCAGACGAACCGCTGTTTCATCCTTGTAAAGGTTCGGGTACAACT
>NZ_QRQX01000062.1:0-363 GCF_003475665.1 Collinsella sp. AF29-7AC | reverse complement strand
CGAGCAGACGAACCGCTGTTTCATCCTTGTAAAGGTTCGGGTACAACTCCGTACACAGCTTCCGGGAATACAGCGGGAGGATCAGCGTCTCCTGCACGGTGTTTTTCTCAATTTTACATTTCATAGGTTCTTCCTCAGTGAATAAAAACTGTCATAATTGCCGCCAGCACAGCCGCTATGACCGGCATGCCTAACTCATGTGCAGGATGGATGCAAAAATGCCCGTGCTTGATGCCCTTACTTCCGCGCCGTGACGCAGAGCCACTTTTTCTTTTTGCGTATCTGCACCTCGTGAAAACCCGCCTGCTCCAGATACGCCTTTAATTCAATGTCCTTGTAGATGGTCATGCCGCCGATGATCTG
>NZ_QRQX01000061.1:375-585 GCF_003475665.1 Collinsella sp. AF29-7AC | reverse complement strand
GCAGCCCAGATTGACCACCGCCGCATTGGGGTGGTCTTTCAGGTAATCCCGCACCTCGAAAGCAAGATCACTCTGCCGTGTGGCCACCTCCAGCGCACCAAAGCGCTGCATCAGGCTGCGGGAGTTTTTCTCTGCCTCTGAAAAGTCGTAGTCGATCTGGTCGAGCAGACGAACCGCTGTTTCATCCCTGTAAAGGTTCGGGTACAACTC
>NZ_QRQX01000061.1:0-365 GCF_003475665.1 Collinsella sp. AF29-7AC | reverse complement strand
CGAGCAGACGAACCGCTGTTTCATCCTTGTAAAGGTTCGGGTACAACTCCGTACACAGCTTCCGGGAATACAGCGGGAGGATCAGCGTCTCCTGCACGGTGTTTTTCTCAATTTTACATTTCATAGGTTTCTTCCTCAGTGAATAAAAACTGTCATAATTGCCGCCAGCATAGCCGCTATGACCGTCATGCCTATCGCCATGTGCAGGATGGATGCAAAAATACCCGTGCTTGATGCCCCTACTTCCGCGCCGTGACGCAGAGCCACTTTTTCTTTTTGTGTATCTGCACCTCGTGAAAACCCGCCCGCTCCAGACATGCCTTTAATTCAATGTCCTTGTAGATGGTCATGCCGCCGATGATCTG
>NZ_QRQX01000060.1:0-605 GCF_003475665.1 Collinsella sp. AF29-7AC | reverse complement strand
GTGGTTTAAAGCTGGGCGCTGCGCGGCCAGCAGACTAAAGTCTTGAATAAAGCCACATAGCCAATTGGCTATGTGAGCAAATGAGTTTCATACATTTAAATTAAACATAGTGTCAACTGTTATCAATTCAGGAGGCAATTCAGTTCATCGCTGGCAAGGAAACGCAAAAGATCAGGGAATGACCTCAGCACGCATTTACCGACCGCAAATCCTATCCATGGCATCAAGCGCGACAGCCAGCATATAAATAACTCAATGCTCTCATCCATCTGTACCCATAAAAACGCGGAAACCGTCATTCGGCGGCCTCTGAAAACCAAGCCGGGCGTGCCGCAGCATGGTCTCTTCGTAAAATACCTTTAAGGGGGAACCCGATAGCGGGCAATCGCCGGCAACGAATCCCGCAACTTGAGGAGACGTCTCTCAAAAACTCTTTTTACGCCTGTACCATCGTTCCAATGAGCCAGCACACCCAGGCGGCGCAGATCCACGCCAATCCGGCACGATGGTTCTGAGAATTCCCTTATCTTGACAGTGAGAAGTCGGACCCGCAAAGCGATGTTAGCGCCGGGCGATTTTAGCCGCTAATAGTCAAACGATTTTGA
>NZ_QRQX01000006.1:0-141695 GCF_003475665.1 Collinsella sp. AF29-7AC | reverse complement strand
GGCGTTTGCCGGCGCGCCCCTGCTATGCGTCATACACGTTGCAATTGCCCCTACCTAGAAGTGTATGGCAGTTCGATCAATCGCCTTTACGCTTTGGCCTACCTAGAACCGCAATCACGACGTTAACAAACACAAGCGCTGTCCCCAGCAGGAGTAGCGCCAAGGAGGCGGCGATCCAGTTGCTGTCGGCTGTCCTGGGGAGCGTGACGGTGGCAGCGCTGGCGGTCTTGGCCCTGGATGGCGCGGGCGCCGTGGTCCTGGTCGCCGTCGTTTCGGTTGTCGTGGTCGTCTTGGTCGGCGCAGTCGCGGGCTTCAGGACGGGATCGGTCGCGGACCCGGCACCGGGCCGCTCGACGGCAGGACCGGCACCGCCGGCCGGCTCGCCCGCGTCGTCGGTCTCCCCCGCCGGCGCCGTGGTGTCCTCGGGCTCGATCACCACATGCGGCGCCATGGCCCCGGAGGCATCCACAACGCCGCCGGCACCGAAGGCCCCGCCCGCAGGCGTCACAAAGCGCGCATGCACAAGCGACCCGCTCGTGCATGCAACACCGCCATCGGTACCGGTCGCATCGAGCCACGAGGCGTCGACGGAAAGCGTGCACCCGGCCGAGCCAACTCCCGCGCCCGCTCCCTGCAGGTACACGCCGTAGGCACGCGCGCCGGCGGCGGGCGCGGTCCCGACGGCGGCGATGCGCCCGCCGCCGCGCACGGCCATGTCGCCTGCGATCACGCCGGCGAACGCCTCGTCCGTAATATCGGCCCCGTCCGCCCGGACATCGACGGTGCAGCCGTCCACCACGAGCGCCTGCGAAACGTGGATCCCGCACTGCGAGCCCGTCGCCGTCAGGGTCCCGGTGCCGCGAAGCGTCAGGTTGCCCCACACCTCCATACCGCACAGCGTGATGTCCGCATCGGGCGCATGCGACTCCGTCACGGAGTTTTGCCCGGCAAGCGTCAGCACCAGGTCGCCCTCGGCGCCGATGGCCCCACCCGCGTAGCCGTCAAGCTCCAGGTGGTCGGCATCGGTCCAGGCCCAGCCGGGGCCAGACACGCCCGGCTCGCAGTACGTCGCGCCCGCGATGATGAGGCTCTCCGCGCCCGCGTCATAAGAAGGCCCGCCCAGCAAAACGCATAGGCAGGCCATGGCAGCGATCGCGATGTGATGACGGCTGGCGTGGGACTCGGCAGCAAACATACCCGCTCCGATCTTCGCAGGAGCCAATAGAATGTGCACCAGAAAATGCCCTGGTAGCAGCAGTTATTAGTTTAGCGAGATCGATGCGGGGGCAAAGATAAATCGCGTGGGTAATGTCGACAATTAGGTGTAAATCGTTTTGCCAGTCGGTGAAAGGAGGAATGCAGGGTTATGCGTTAAGACGCGCTATCTTTGACACTCACGTTGCATATAGCTTCTGGGAATCTACTACCCGTTCCAGTTTGCTTCACCTTCCGCTCGCATCAGAGCGCGCCAAAGCTCACTGAGTCGCTAACTCGCTGTAATTAGCGAAGACGATCCCCCCCCCTCTATCCTGGATAAGACATGTAAAACCGATTTTATTATTCAGACCCTGTTGTTTATATATTCGTCTGTTGCCCCATCTCGAGAAATGATTTTGCATGGGTGCCCAATCACAATCGAATGGCTTGGTACGTCGCAGTTAACATAAGTGTTCGGTGCAACGAGAACGTCGTTGCCTAAACGAACGCCACCAACAATAGTTGAGTTGACACCAAGCCAAACGCAATCGCCAAGAACAGGCGCACCTTTTCGTTTGCCGCGGTTTTCCCGACCAATTGTCACACCTTTGTGCATATTGCAGTTGCGACCGATAACGGCATTCGGGTTTACCGTAATGCCAAAAGCGTGACCCAGATACAAGCCTTCGCCAATCGAGGTGGCAGGCGCGATCTCGAGACCATATTTGCAAGCCATCCTCTTTCGAAAAAGATGCCATAAAGGATTGTGCGAATTCTGGCACTTTCGAAGTAGCCAAACAAACCTCAAAGCATGGTTTGAGAGAATAGACCCCCCCCCCAAAGCGAATACGGTCACTGCTGTATACATTCGACATTGCTATCACCCAGCTAATTCCCGTAGAACTCGCGATACCACTTCGCGAATTCACGAAGACCGTCCTCGAGCGGCGTTGCGGGTTTGTAACCAAAATCGCGCTCCAAGGCGCCAGTATCCGCATAGGTTACAGGCACGTCACCAGGCTGCATAGGAACGAGCTGCTTATGCGCCTCGAAATCGTAATCGGCGGGGAGCACGCCCTCCTCAACCAGCACACGCTGCAGCGTATCAACGAAGATCAGCAAGTTCTCGGGATTCGAATTGCCGATGTTATACACGCGATGAGCGGCCATTGGCAAACCATCAACACCGATCTTGACCTCAGGAGCGCCGTCCATGACCCTGCGCACGCCCTCCACAATATCGTCCACGTACGTAAAGTCGCGCTTACAATCGCCCATGTTGAAAATCTTAATCGTATCGCCACGACGCAACTTCTCGGTGAAGCCGAAGTATGCCATGTCGGGCCTTCCCATGGGCCCATACACCGTAAAGAAGCGCAGGCCCGTGGCTGGGATGGAGTAAAGCTTGGAGTAGGCCGCGGCCATTAGCTCGTTGGACTTCTTTGTGGCGGCGTACAGGCTCACCGGAGAGTCTACACGGTCGTCCTCCGAGAAAGGCACTTTCTCGTTGCCGCCGTAGACGGAGGAAGAGCTCGCGTAGACAAGATGCTTCACCGGGTGGCGCCTGCAAGCCTCCAATATATTGAAGAACCCTACCAGGTTGCTGTCTATGTAGGCCTTGGGGTTCTCGATGGAGTATCGCACACCGGCCTGGGCGGCCAAGTTCACCACAACGTCGAAGCCGTTCTCAGCGAACAGGCGCTCTATCAACGCGGCATCGCACAGGTCGCCGCGCACGAAGGCGAAACGCCCCGCCTTGTCCACCTCCGCCAGCATTCGCAGGCGAGCCTCCTTGATGCCAGGGTCGTAGTAGCTGTTCACGTTGTCCAGACCGATGATCGCGTCGTCGGTGGTTTCGAGCAGCCGCTTCACCAGAAACGCCCCGATGAAGCCGGCGGCGCCAGTGACGAGGACTTTTCTATCCTGCATATATACCCCACTCTTTCGTTTTAAGGAAGTCCTGAGATGGAACTCCCAACAAGTTAATTACAGACCTCAAAACGTTTTAAAGCCGCCGCCCTTGACCAGCTTCAGCAGCACCCTCCTACTCTTGGGCAAAGCAAAGCAAATCGCGAAATAGACAACGACGCACCCTACAATGTCCAACCCGACGCCAAGCCAGTTGCTAGATGCGAGTCCATACGTCACCCATGCAAATGCGCACATCATCGATGTGCAGAAAATGGGCTCCTTGAGCGACAACATAGTGCGCCCAAACGAAAGGCCAACCACGAAATATGTGACCACTTGGTTGATAGCAATCAAAAGGATTCTCAATCCCGCATCAGCCCACACGACGGCATCGAACCCTTGCATAGCCGCCACGGTCATAAGCGGCGTCATCAACACGAGGTACATCACCTGCACAAGCGTAGACACGCGCGGTTTACCAAGAGAGCGATACATCTCGCTGCTGTAGTATGAGAGCAGCACCATCGGCCCCTGCACCAGCCCATACAACCCGAACATGAGCGTCGCCTCGCCCCACTGATCGCCGAGCAACAGGGCCACCAAAGGCTCGCGGAATACGAAGATACCCGCAGACAACGGCAACAGGAACAATGCCACCATGAACTGGAAGCGTCGCAGATAAGCAACGTATTCTTCCCGATCAAACTGAAGGCGCGAAAGTGACGAGAACAAGATGGGCGTCGTAGCGTTCGTGATAATCCCGAAGCACCCGCTCACAAAGGTGACTGGCGTCTTGTAATATCCCAACTCAGCCGCACCCAGGAAATGCCCCACGATAAAGGTGCCCGCCCAAGAGGAAAGCCATATGGTGAACGACTCCAAAAGCGTCCATCCGCTGAATGAGAACATAGCCTTCAGCATGTTGAAGGAGTAGAAAAAACGCGGCTTCCACTCAGACAGCAGAGTCAGCCCCACTGCATTTACAATATTCGCCGCCAAAGTGCCAACGATAAGCGACCAGTAACCAAATCCCATAAACGCCAGTACAAGCGTCGAGCCGAAGTTAAGTAAGGTCGACGTCAGTCTCACCGGCATAAGCGACTTGAAATCGAGATTACGGTGGAACAACGCCATCTGAATGCTCGAAAACGACGTCAACGGGAGAGAGAGGCAGGCCACGGCCAAGGGAAAGCCCAGCGACGGATTGCCCACGAAGGTGGCCACCGGATCGTTGAATATGGCAATGAGACACCACAGGACCACCGATATGCCGAAGTTCGTCCAAAAGGCCACGTTAGCGTTGGCATGCAGGTCTTTTTTGTCTCGGAAGCTGTGTTGCACCAGGTACTTCTGGAACCCGGCGTCCGCGAACATGTCGGCAAAGCTCACTACCATGGTGACGGTCGCCACCATGCCAAACGCCTCTGGCGCCAGCAGCCTCGCTAAGACGAGCTGCGAGATAGGCGAGATGATTTTGGCGATAATCTCGGTTGCCAGAGACCACTTTGCCGCGCTTGCCGACCTCGCCCGGAGGTCTTTTGTGTCGGACATACTAAACCTCCATGAAGAAACGCCGGAGCGCGCTTACTGGCTGATTATCCATGCGCACGCACTGAATGCAGCTTTCGTTTGCCATCATTCCTCGTTTTCACGTTGGGGCAAAGAAACCATTTGCCCCAACGTCCTCTCCGCCTCAGCGGGGCTGAAAGGCGTAAACCCGCCCCACGGGTAGAAAGTCAGCTCGCCGACGAGAACGCGCCCCTTGCAGATGAAGAGGTCGACCCTCAAGAAAGGTACACCGTCACTCAGTTTCCTTGATAGCTCGAGCATCTCGCTGAGCTGCTCCGGGGCAGGGATCGTCTCTTCGGAACTCGCGTATCCCATCGCCAAAGGCAGCAGATTCCACTCAGTGTCGTAGAAATCGTTGTACCTCTTCTCAGAATCGTTCTTGTCCCCGTGACAATAAGAAATCAGCCGGGGTTCCCCGTCAAAGCAGAAGAAGTCGAACTCGTCGATGCCTTCCCAGTTATCGTCTTCATCACGGGCATTATCGCCCTCGCTCTCCAAGAACTCCTCGGCGAACACGACGGGCTTCACGTTCTTGTAAGGCCATTCCCTGCACCCGTAAAAATAATTCTGCTTCAAATGACCCCGAAAAAAGTCCTTGGCACTGTTGAGATCGAAGTGTCCCTTGTCAGTGCAGATGAGCACGCCGCCGCAGTCGTGGTTCGTTTTGAGTACGAACTTCTCCGGTAGCCCACTCACATCGATGTCATCAGCGGAATTCCAGGCGCCCAACGTCTTGACCACGTGCTCGGAGCCCACACGCGAGGCAATGAGGTCCTTAGCGCGGTACTTGTCGACCATGGTCGTGTACGCAGGGTTGTGATCGTTAAGCTTCAGCCACTGCATCTTCTCAGTGAAGGTCACCGGCGAGTCTATGCTAGGCCACATGCCCAACTTGGCGCGATGCATCAATCGAAGGTGCGTCCTGTCGGAAACCCATTTCGTTAGACCCTTCGACGTAAAGGCACAGTAGGCCATCCACGGGTCACTTAGGTATTTTTTAATTTTGCTTTCCATATATACAATTTCCTTAAGTCCGAGCTTAAACAAAGCGTTTTACTTTTTAATTCTCTGCGCTACACATGGAACAAGCCCTGGGCGTATGCAAACCACCAACGTAGACTTTGCTCGTATATGCCCGAAACGGTTTCGGGCACTATTTACCCCATCCAGACGAACGAATAAGACTCGATACCAAGCCCGGTATGAAGCAGATAGGCATAAAAGGCGTAGAAAAGGAACCAGACAACTAGAAAACAGCCAAGACAAAAACGGGCTTTTATTTTCCGAGCGTCCTTCACGAAGCCTCCGAAAATCACAGGGCCTAATACGGTGAAGTAATAGGCTATGCGGCCGGCGTTGGCAATCACATAAGAGGACGCCGAAGCCAAAATGCCTAAAGCGTAAAACACGAGCGGCATCCGGTTGGCTTTGAGCCGCGACGTTCCGTCGCTCTCAACCGGGGCAACATTCGCAGTTTCGCGGCTGACGAAATATGCGATCGCGAGGACGGTCGCCTGCGCAAAAACCATCAACCCGATGCTCGATTCGTTCACGGAGTAACGCGCATACCGGTCGACGAGCTTAGAGCCCGCATAAGCTGCCAGGAACAGCAGGGCAACCGATGCAAGCATCTTCGCGGCGAACTGCGATCGGCTCTTGCTTTTGTTGGAAAATAGGTAGTAGATGAGGAATAGGACCCCTATCAGGGCGGACGCGTGCAAAAGAGCGCCAACAGCCCACCAAGCGCAAAAAAGCAACGGCTTATTCTGTTCTAAAAACCTGGTTGCGTAGAAAACCAGCGAGACTGCAATCATCTGGCACGTCAGACACATAGACAGCGGGAACACCGTTGCCGTATAGACGAACATCGCAAACGAGAGCGATGCCGTTCGTCTAAAATCCCAAAGCCTGAAAGCAAAAAAGGCGTTGGTGATCAGCGACTCGACGACGAGCAAGAACGAGTAATTGTTACAGATATGGAGCACCGCACTTGTGAAGACACCGTACGGAACGCTGAACGTATGGTTCCACATCGTGGTCCCATACGCGTAGAAGTACTCGATTCCCTCTTTATAACCCAGGGTATCCTGCCCAACCGCATACGACCTCAAGCCCCCGATGGCGGTAAGAAGAACCACGGCAGCGACCAGCCCAGCCTTACTCTTGCCGTTTTCCGACATGCGCGCAAGCGCCGCTGAAAGCAAAACGACAAGAAAGTAGAAAAGCGATGTTTCGATAAAGTTCATCCGAATACCAGCCTCACGAAACCGGGAAGCTCCGAATTGATTTCATAGCCCGAGCCTTTCAAATCCCTCGCACTGGCGCTTGACCCTATGCGATCCGCGGAGAGCGCGGCGTCGGCCCATTCGTCCAGAGCGTCGCCCAGACTTTTGTAAACGACGTTCTCGCAAATGCCAACCTCCCGCGTGATGGAGTCGCTAATCACGCAAGGGAGTCCGTTTGCCTGCGCCTCGACGACGACGTTCGGCAGGCCTTCGTAGACAGAGGGGAAGATGAAGACGTCCATAGCCGAATAGAGACGGCGGACATCGCTCCTAACCCCGGCAAACACCACCCTATCGGTCAATCCGAGCTCGGCAACGCGCCTCTCAACGGCCGTGCGTGTCTCGCCTTTGCCGACGAGAATGAGGACGGCGTCTGGCCTTCTCCGGGCGATTTCAGCAAAAACATCGACAAGGAAGAGGTGGTTCTTCTGCTCACTGAACCTCCCGACGTGCCCGACGACATAGGACTCGGCAGGAACGCCCAGTTCGCGCTTAACATCGTCCCGTGTCGAAGCGTCATAGGCGTAGTCCTCGAGGTTGAGCGCGTTCTTCATGAGATGGAAACGCGGCCCCGATACCCCCGCCTTGCCGAACATGTAGACGCCCGCCTCGGTAGACGGGGCGGCGAAGTCGGTCGCCGCAACCCTGACAAGGGGCTTGAAAAGATTGTGCAGCAGGGTCTCCTTTTTGCTGTTCGAAACTGTACCCGTGTTGCTTGACCTGAATATGGTTCTGGACACGCCTCCGAATCTCATGGCGAGCAAATCAAGACAGGAAAGGCTGTGCTGAGACGACCTGACAGCACAGCAATAACCGCCGTCCCGGGCTATCTGCATGAGCCGCTTGAACGATGCGACCGGCCCGGCCTCGGTCTTCTTGACTGTGTGCACAATTCTGCCGCCCATCGACTCGATTTCGGCGTCGTAAAAGCCCGGCACGTCGGACGACACACAGAAGTCGAGCTGATAGCGCGACTTGTCCAAAGCCCGGTAATACTTCATGAATACCGTCTCGGCCCCGCCGGTGTCCATCGAGGTCACGATATAGAGGGCCTTCTTCATTGGACGATCACCGCATCGGATTTCTCGATCAGCTTCTGCAGCGCCTTTTTAGCAATCGCCTTCCTGCGGTTGGCCGGAGATTCCTGATAGCGCTCGTATACCTCGGCCTTCACCGCGAACCTTGCGTCGCCTGAAAGATCCGCCATTGCGCGGAGCTGCGCTATATGTAGATGATGGTAGGCGGGAGAGGCGATATGCTTTTCCATGTCGTAATAAGACCAGAAGCCGGCGTCGTAGTCATCCAAATGGCAAGCCAACGTCTCCGCAGAGTGCTTGAATGGCCCGGCGAAGCGCGCGTCGACCAACGATGCGTCATAGAGACCGAAAAGGCTAAACACCCAACCGTTCATGACACTGCGCCTGGGGCGTTGAGGGTACTCCTCCAGGAACAGTTCTCCCCCGTCATGCGACGACACGCCGCCATTGTCCATGTCGATAAGCATGAACTCGGCAGCTTTCAGCGCCGCAACTCTATAGCACTCGTCCCCGAAAGCCGCATGGGCCCTCAGCAGCATCGAGCACCCCTCGCCTTGGGCCATCGAGGAGACGGAGTACTTAGCGCTGCCTATCGGACCAAATGCGTCCCAAGAGCCGTCATCCCGCTGGGCGCCGATCGCCCAATCCGAGCATACCCTTAGTGCGTCGAGAAAGCGCTCAACTTCATCCGACCTGAGAATGCTCAAGTCGTAACAGCCCAAACCGTATTGGAAAATGGCGATGGGGAAATGCACCCGCGCCCCACCGGCGATGACGCTAACAGGGACACCGCCCTCGTCGAGCAGAGTACTGCCAGTGACCTTGCCGGTCAAATCGTTGTAGTACCCGGACAACTGTCCGACATTATAGGCCCTGCCCAAGCTCTGCTCTACGGCCACAGCCGTCTTGCCAGTGAGCATTTTGCTCCACCTTTTGAGCATGGTCATCTTCTGCGCAATCTGGCCCATCATTCACCTTCGTTTCTGTAATCGACTCCGAGCGAGCGCACAAGCCCCTCCACGTTGGCCTCCAAACGGAAGTCCCTCTCCCAAACGGCCCTTGCAGCGCGCCTCATAGAAGACCCTTCGGCCTTGCCCAAAAAGACGAATCGCTTTATGGCCGCGGCGACATCTTCCGGTCCACAGTCACTAGGTAGGAGAAAGCCGTTGACGCCATCGCTTACTATCTCGTGGGTTCCGCCAACGTCCGTGGCGATGACGGGAATGCCGAATCCGCAGGCCTCCATGATCGAAAGCGGCAGGCCCTCGCTTGACGAGACGTTCACGAAGACGTCGAAATGCTTCGCTGCGTACTCCCCCAAAAGCGCGTCGTTCGGCAAAGCCCCCGCGAACTTCGCGGTGGAGTGCGTCAGCAACGAGCAGGCGGCCCTCGCCTCCTCGAGCTGTGGGCCGTCGCCGTAATGGGTCCATTCGACGCGAAGCCCTTCGGCATCAAGAAGGGTGACAGCCTTAGCAAGAAGAGGCACGCGCTTAACGTCGACAATACGCGAGCAC
The DNA here is from genome assembly GCF_003475665.1 of Collinsella sp. AF29-7AC. NCBI lineage: Bacteria > Bacillati > Actinomycetota > Coriobacteriia > Coriobacteriales > Coriobacteriaceae > Collinsella > Collinsella sp. AF29-7AC. The sequence goes on along the minus strand of NZ_QRQX01000006.1, from coordinate 132,182 downwards.
GAGACGACCCGCAACGGGCAGGTCAACGGCTCGCCGGACTTGTCTGGCATCTCCCGCGTTCCGAGATAGGAGGTCGTCACCTTGCCCTCATGGCCCGGCCAGTTCGCGTTTATGTATTCCTCCCCGTCTTTCGAGCAGGGAAGCACTCCGGAAAGCTTGGATAGGAGGTATCCCCGGAAGGGCAAATAATGCACATCGGTACGATCTGCATACAGATCGTACCCATGTGCACGCGCAACGGCGCGTGCACATGGGTACGTGCCGGTCAGCCAAGCAGCGACCAAAGCGGTGTCGTAAAGCCAAAAGCTGTATATGTGCGTGGGCTCAAAGCCAAAGCGGACCAGTTCCTCCGCAAGCACGTCCGCCTTTGCCTTCGCCCTCGCGGCAAAGTAGCCCCGAAACACGCGCTTTCCGATTCCATGAACGGATTCTGTGGCATAGGCCTCACGAACGTCCGCACCGCCCAAAAGGGGAAACGCGATCCCTTTGACTGCAAGCAAAGCCTTGTCCTTGGAGGTATTACCGCAACCCAAGGCCAGGGGCGTCACATTGCCCGGCAGCGCGCAGGTGGGCGCGTCACCCGGCTGCGCCTCGGTCCCCACGGCGAGCACCTCGTCGAAATAGGTCGAAAGAACGCCTATCTCGTTCTCGAGATAGGACTCAGCGGCGACCTCGCCGCGGTTAAAGGGGAACCTCCTCGTCAGAAGGAGCAGCCGTCTCTTTTTTTTATCAGCAGTAATCGCCACAAATACTAATCCCTCTTGAATAGGTCGCGGGTATACACCTTGCCGGCAACATCGGCCAGATCGTCGCTCCACCGGTTGGCAATGATCACGTCGCACTCGGCCTTGAACCTCTCAAGGTCATGCGTCACCTCGGAACCGAAGAATTCCGGCGCGTCCAGCGTTGGCTCGTAGACAACGACCGGCACTCCCTTGGCCTTCACGCGCTTCATAACGCCCTGGATGGAACTGGCGCGGAAATTGTCGGAGTTCGACTTCATGGTCAGGCGGTACACGCCCGCCACGGGCTTCTCCTTGCCTTCGTATACCTTGTCCCACAGCAGTTGCAGTACCTCGTCTGCAATGTAGTCCTTGCGAGTGCGGTTGGCATCGACGATGGCCTCGATAAGGTTCTGAGGCACGTCCTTATAGTTGGCCAGCAACTGCTTGGTGTCCTTGGGCAGGCAGTAGCCGCCGTAGCCGAAGGAGGGGTTGTTGTAGTGGGAGCCAATGCGGGGCTCTAGGCACACGCCATCGATGACGTCCTTGGTGTTGAGTCCCCTCATCTCGCAGTAAGTGTCCAGCTCATTGAAGTACGCCACGCGAAGTGCCAGATAGGTGTTGGCGAACAGCTTCACGGCCTCCGCCTCGGTGGTACCAAGAACGAGCTGCGGGATGCCCGTCGTGCCATCAGGGTTGGTGCGCTCAAGCTCGGCGGGGCCGACGCCTTGGGCGAGCAGCCCAGCAAACGTCTTTGCGGCCTTCACAGCTTCCTCGTCGTCCTTGGGCGCGCCCACAACGATGCGGCTAGGGTGCAAATTATCGTAGAGCGCCTTGCTCTCTCGAAGGAACTCGGGGCTGAAGATGATGCGGCTGTCGCCAAGCGTCTCGCGAAGCGACGAAGTGTAACCCACAGGGATGGTCGACTTGATGACAATCCAGGCCGTCGGGTTCACCGAGCGGATTGCCGAAATTGCGGCTTCAACAGACGAGGTGTCGAAAAAGTTGCGGTCCGAGTCGTAGTTCGTTGGCGTGGCCACGATGGCGAAATCCGCGCCTGTATAGGCCTCGGCGACGTCCACGGTTGCATGCAGGTCGAGCTTCCTCGTGCCCGCCTTAGCCTCGGCCAGGAAGAGCTCAATCTCGTCGTCCTGGATGGGCGACTGAAAAGCGTTAATCTTCTCTACCTTCTCAGAGACGATGTCGAGCGCGCGCACCTCGTTGTGCTGCGAGAGCAGAACGGCCAACGAGAGCCCCACATAGCCGGTGCCGGCGACTGCTATCTTCATTTTTTCGGACATATCATTCAACCTTTCGTTAAGAGCAGGCACACATATGAAATAGTTAGGATTTCGCCTTGCCGAAGAACTTCAGCGCCTCAGAGACGCAGGCGGCGGGCGATGAGGCAATGGCCTTTAAGGCGTAAATCACAGCCTGGCCTGGCTGGTTGCTGCGCTTCATAGCGAAGGCGAGCACGGCGTTGTGGCGAAATTCGATGTAGCGCACATCCTTCTTGCTGAGGCGCGGGTAGTAGCCGCGCACCACCTCGTGCCTTGCGACCTCGCCGTTTACCTTGTTCTTGCCAAGCGAGAGCCTCTCGCCGGAATGGAGGTACTGCCTCACGTGCACCTCGGGCATGTAGCCCATGTGGGCGCCAGCCTCTATGCAGCGCAGCATCAGCCACCAGTCTTGGCCGGTCGCCACCTCGCCGAAACCCTCAGTGCGGTCGAACAGGTCGCGCCTGAGCATATAGATGGCCGTTGGGCTTATCGGCGTTAGGAGGTGCGCGCGCAGCAGACCCTCGGTGGAGAAGTCCTCGCAATGGTCGAGCCTGCGGTGCTCCACAAGCCGGCCACGTTCGTCATACCACGAGACATCCTGCCAGCTCATGTCGAGGGAGTTTTCCTGCATGAAGGCGACCTGGGTGGACACCTTGTCAGGCAGGAACTCGTCGTCATCGTCGAGGAACGTGAGGTACTCGCCCGTCGCCTGGCGGCAGGCGTAGTTGCGCGCCGCCCCGCCGCCGGTCTGGCCGGAGGTGTGCAGCAGCCTAAAGTGCGGAAGGCTCGCGGCATAGGGGGCGACCGCCGCGTCAGTCTCGGCGCTTTCCGGCCACTCCGGCCGATTGTCGCTCACTACAATCAGTTCGATGTTCTCCGCGCCGTAGTCCTGCGCGGCGATTGAGTCCAGGGCCACGCGAATCCTGTCAGAGCGCTTGTAGGTCGGCACCACGATCGAGACGAGGGGTTTGTCAGCACTCATGCGCTACCTCCCCGTCTTCTTCTTGCCGAACATGACGCCAAAGGTCTTGAAGAAGACCTTCCAGTCTGCCTTGAGGCTGGCACCCTTCGCGTAGGCAAGCTCGAACTCCTGGCGCAGGCCGTTCTCGAAGGTCGCGAGGTTGCGCGGGCCCGACTGCCAGGCACCGGTAATGCCCTGCGGGACGGCAAGCACCTGCACCTGTTGCTCGTGCGTAAAGTTCCCGAGCTCCTCGTAGGTGATGGCGCGAGGGCCGATGACGGAGAGCTGGCCCGCGAGCACGTTGAAGAACTGGGGCAGCTCGTCCAGGGAAGTCTTGCGCAGGACGCGGCCTAGCTTGGTGATGCGGGGATCGTTTGTGACCTTCCGCTCGCGGTGCCACTCCTCGATCTGCTCGGGGCTGAGGTACTTCTCCACGTCGTTGGCGTCGGCGACCATGGAGCGGAACTTGAGCACGCGGATGGGGCGACCGAAGCGCCCCGCGCGCTCGTGAGCGTAGATGGGTGCGCCCTTGGTATCGGCCGCAATGAACGCACAGAGCACCGCGCCAGGGATGAGCCCCACGACGCAGACGCACGCGCTGAACGCGATGTCGAAGGTGCGCTTGACGAAGCGGTAGCCAAGCGACCTCGTGTCGAGCGCGCGGGACTCTGCGGCAAACTCGGGCGAGCCTGGGAGGCTCATCGTGCCCGTGCTTGCAGCGGATCCGGCACCGGCGCCCGCCGCGCTCTCGCGCCGGTCCATGGCCTGAGCAATGAGCGCCGCGCCCACGGGCGCATTATCCTCTGTTACTTCTTTAGTAGTCACAATAAAAATTTCGTTCCTGTCCCCAGGAACCCCCCCCCCCAATCCACAAATTCAAAAACCAAATAAATTGCCGGCGTAACGTCTTCCTTACGTTTTGCTCGGCACGTCTAACGGAAGCAGCTCCCTAAATGCGGAGTCGCCTTCGCCCACGTCCACCAGGCACCAGCGCTTGTGACGGTCGATCTTTTTTACGTGGGCCTCTTGCCCCACAAGTGGGCCCTGCTCTATGTGCAGCACACCGTCTTCAATGCGCGCAACGCTGTTGCGCACCACGCCGTCGTCGTCGAGCACGCTGCGGTACCAGTCCTGCGCATCGTCCGGCATGGGCGCATAGGCCCGCTCCCTGCTGCCGGCGATGCGGCAGCCAAAGCTCAACTGAGCCAAAGCCCTATCGAGCGCTGCGGCATCGTGCGTGGCGACGAAGAAATATTCCTTGTACATGGGTTTGGTTTGGAGCGACCATGCGCCGTCCCGCTTAAACCAGAACTCCTTTTGCATCACAAAAGCGTCCTGCATAAGGTTGTGCGGGATAATGCAGCGGACCTTTTCGCAGATCTCGCGCTCTTTTCCATTGGGGGTGTGGACCAGATACCAGCGGACGCGGCCGTGCTGGCTGTTGGTGGTGGCGCCGTTAAATGCGCCCGGCAGCTGCTCTTGGCGCCGTGCCGTCTGTTCCATGTTCTCGCCCCCTCTTTTTGGCTTTGCGATGCACGCAAATGCAGGGGCGTTTAGAACAGGCTTCTCGCTCGCAGCTAGGCGCAGTCGCAAAAGTACAGGTTTTTGTATCTTTCGACAGACGACATTATACGAGCAATTAATCAGCGTTTGCCCAGATTACGCAAAATGTACTGCTAGTAGGTACATCTCCATACCCCTCTATAAAAACCTGTACCTTTTTGTGCAACAAAAAAAGCCGCTCAACCAGCGGCTTTTCTTATTTCGGCATGAAAAAGGCGACCGCCCTGTGTAGACGGTCGCCTTTGTTAATTGTTGTGAAGTTTGCCTTAGGCGCGAGTCTTGATCTCCTCGAGCACCTTCGCAACAAACTCGTCAACGCTCATCTGAACGGTCTCGTTGGAGCGATCGCGGACGGAGATGCTGCCGGCCTCGACCTCCTTCTCGCCCAGAATGAGCATGTAGGGCACGCGGTCGATGCTGCGGGCCTCGCGGATCTTGTAGCCGATCTTCTCGTCGCGGTCGTCGCAGACCACGCGAATGCCGGCCTCCTCCAGCTTGGCACACACCTCGTGGGCGTAGTCGCGGCTCTTCTCGGAGACAGGAAGCGCTTTGACCTGCACGGGAGCCAGCCAGGTGGGGAACTTGCCCGCAAAGTGCTCAATCAGAATACCAATGAAGCGCTCGATGGAGCCAAAGCATACGCGGTGCAGCATGATGGGGCGCTTCTTGGTGCCGTCGGCGTCCACGTACTCAAGATCAAAGTTGAGCGGCATCTGGAAGTCGAGCTGGACGGTGCCGCACTGCCAGGTACGTCCGAGCGAGTCCTCCAGGTGGAAGTCGATCTTGGGGCCGTAGAAGGCGCCATCGCCCTCGTTGACCTCGTAGTCCATGCCCAGCTTCTCCAGAGCGGTGCGCAGGCCCTCCTCAGCGCGTGCCCAGTCCTCGTCGGAACCCATGGAGTCCTCGGGGCGGGTGGAAAGCTCAACATGATACTTAAAGCCAAACTTTTGGTACACGGAGTCGATGAGGTTGACCACGCCCACGATCTCGTCGGTCAGCTGGTCGGGGCGCACAAACAGGTGGGCGTCGTCCTGGTTAAAGCAGCGCACGCGGAACAGGCCGTGGAGGGCGCCGCGCAGCTCGTGGCGGTGCACCAGGCCAATCTCGCCGGCGCGGATAGGCAGCTCGCGGTAGGAGTGCGGCTTGCTCGCGTACACCAGCACGCCGCCCGGGCAGTTCATGGGCTTAATGCAGTACTCTTCGTCGTCGATGACGGTGGAGTACATGTTGTCCTTGTAGTGGTCCCAATGGCCCGAAGTCTTCCACAGCTGCTTGTTCATGATGAGCGGCGTGGAGATCTCCACGTAGCCGGCCTTGTGGTGGATCTCGCGCCAGTAGTCCAGCAGCGTGTTCTTAAGGATCATGCCGTTGGGCAGGAAGAACGGGAAGCCAGGGGCCTCGTCGCGCATCATAAAGAGGTCCATCTCGCGGCCGATCTTGCGGTGGTCGCGCTTCTTGGCCTCCTCCAGCATGTGCATGTGCTCGTCGAGCTCTTCCTTGGTGGCAAAGGCGACGCCGTTGATGCGGGTGAGCATCTTGTTGTCCTTGTCGCCCTTCCAGTAGGCGCCCGAGACGCCGGTGAGCTTAAAGGCCTTCAGCGCCTTGGTATAGCAGATGTGGGGGCCGACGCACATGTCGATGTAGTCGCCCTGCTGGTAGAAGGTGATGCGGGCGTCGTCGTCCAGGTCGCCAATGTGCTCGACCTTGTACTTCTCGCCGCGCTCCTCCATAAGGGCGATGGCCTCGGCGCGGGGCTTCTCGTACACGGTGAACTTGAGGTTCTCCTTGACGATCTTCTTCATCTCGGCCTCGATCGCGGGGAAGTCGTCCTCGCTGATCTTGACGCCCTCGGGCAGGTCGACGTCGTAGTAGAAGCCGTTGTCGGTCGCAGGACCGTAGGCAAAGTCGGCCTCGGGATAGAGACGCTTGATGGCCTGTGCCATGATGTGCGCGGCGGAGTGACGGATGACGTGCGTGACCTCGTCCTGCGGGAGCTCGGCCACCGAACCGTCATTGTAGAGTGCCTTCATGGGTATGTTTTCTCCTCTCGGATGCCTAATGCAAGTGCGTGCGATGCGCTCGGCGTTTTTGACTTGCATCATTATAGGCAGGTTGCCTTGGTATACAAGCGCCCGCCGCACCTTAATGGCACGGCGGGCGATTTTCTACGCATGCTTCATCGTGTGGGGGCGGGGCTGTGGGGCGCGTGCTTGCGGCGTGCGCGAGATGCGCGGTGCCCGTGGGTTGCGGCCGGCCCGGCGATGGATGCGTTACTGGATGCGAGTTCGGCAGTAGGGGCAGACCTTCCAGTGCGCGTCGAGCGGGCGATGGCAGCTGGGGCACACGTTGCGAACCTGGGTATCGCACACCGGGCAGACCACAAAGTCCTTCTCGATGGGCGCGCCGCACTGCGGGCAGGTGCCATACTGGGCAAGCTGGCGCTCACGCAGGGCCATGTCCAGCTCCTGCTCCTCGCGGTCGGACGCGTAGGAGTGCGGGCGCAGGACCAGGTAGGCAATGAGGCCCACAAACGGGATGAGGGCGATGATGCCCCATGCCACGTAGGCGCTGGCGCCGCGGCGGCGAGCGTCGATGAACACATAGACGACCGACAGCACATACAGGGCGATGATAAAGCCAACGAAAGCATAGACGACGCCCATAAGCTGCGGCGACATGAGCTCGGAGATGTACTTGGACATTACGGATACCTTTCGGGATATTAACAGTCCGGTCAAGTTTACCACGGGGTTTGTTTATATGGGACCACGGCTAGGGGCGGGGCTGGCGCGGACACAAACATCTCAATCTGTAACAGGCGGGAGCGGAATCCGGGTCTAAACGTTACAGATCGAGACACAGGGGTCCCTCCCCGACTTCAATCTCGATCTGTAACATCTTGGGCCCCAAAACCCCTCTTACTGTTACAGATCGAGACATTCAAAATCCGCCGGAAGGTTTGTCTTGATCTGTAACATCTAGAACCCAGATCCTCGTCTAACTGTTACAGATGGAGACGAACAGTTGCCTTAGTTGTCGGCAGACGAGGTTATCGACGTTACTGAGTCTCCCCTCGTCTGCCGTTGGCGGGTGTTGCGGGGCTGTTCGCCGCATTGCCGCCGCACTGGGGGTGTGCAGACCGTAGGATAGTCGTATTGACAGCCTGTCAACTCGTCTGGGAGGCACTGTGACAGAAACGTTTGATATCGCGATTGTGGGCGCGGGCATCACCGGATGCGCCATCGCGCGGCAGCTCGCGCGCTATGACCTGTCCATTTGCGTGGTCGAGGAGGCTAACGATATTGCGCTGGGCGCGTCGAAGGCCAACGGCGGCCTGGTGCACGCTGGCTACGATCCGGCTCCGGGCACCGTAAAGGCGCAGGTCAACGCCCGTGGCTGCGAGCTATATGGCGCGTGGGCCCAGGAGCTGGGCTTTCTGTTCTGCCGCACCGGGTCGATGGTGCTGGGGTTTAACGACGAGGACCGAGCGCATCTGGAGCAGCTGCGCAGCAATGGCCTGGTCAACGGGGTGCCCGAGCTGTCGATCGTCGGATCCGACCGCATCCACGAATTAGAGCCGCGCGCCAGTGCCGATGCAACGTGCGCGTTGTGGTGCCCTTCGACCGGTTTTGTCGACCCGTTTGAGGTCGCCATCGCCGCGCTGGAGAACGCCGTAGCCAACGGCGTGACGTTTATGCGTTCCGCGTCGGTGGAAGCGATTGAGGTTACGGACTCGGGCGAAGACGCACGCTTTACGCTGGCAACCCCCGCTGGCAACGTGCGCTGCCGCTACCTGATCAACACCGCGGGCAACGGAGCCGCGGACATCTCGCATATGGCGGGCGCCGAGGAGTTCCATATGGTCTGGCGTCAGGGCAACATCGTGGTGCTGGACAAGGAGCCGCGCACGCTCATGCCGCTCTACCCTGTTCCCACGCCAGTGTCCAAGGGCGTTATCGTCACGGGTACCGTACATGGCAACACCGTGATTACCGCGACGGCTGCCGTGCGCGAGCCAGGCGACACGCAGACCTACGCGACCGATGTCAACGCGCTCCTGACCGGTGCGCACAAGCTGGTGCCCGATCTGGACACGCGTCGCGTGGTGCGCGCGTTTGCCGGCGGTCGACCGGTCATTCAGGGAACGAACGACTTCTTTATTGGGCAGTCGGCCGTGGTGCCGGGGCTGTTCCAGGCGGCAGGTATTCAGTCGCCGGGCGTGGCGAGCGCGCCGGCCATTGCCGAGCGCATGGAGCGCGTGATGCGCGAGGCGGGCGTTGCTTTGCGCGAAAGGGCCGATTGGGACCCGATTCGCCGCGCGCCGGACGACTTTGACCGCGTGCCGCTTGCGCGCAAGGAAGAGCTCATTGAATCCGACCCCGCTTGGGGGCAAATCGTCTGCCGCTGCGAAACGGTGCCCGAGGCCGAGATTGTTGCCGCGATCCGACGCCACCCGGGCGCGATTTCGGTCGAGGGCGTCAAGCGCCGCTGCCGCGCCGGCATGGGTCGGTGCCAGAGCGGCTTTTGCCAGAGCCGCGTGGTAGCGATCCTGGCGCGCGAACTGGGCTGCGACCCCAGCGAGGTGTTGTTGGAGGATGCCGGATCTTGGCTGGTCCAGGGACCGCTGAAGGGGGTACGCTAGGATGGCGACGTTTGATATGCGCGACGAACGCGCGGAGGCTCGAACCGCAGAGGTCGGAGCCTCAACGCCCGTGCAAACGCAGGCGTTCGATGTGGTCGTTATCGGCGGCGGACCTGCCGGCATGGCGGCCGCGCTGGCCGCTCATAAGGCCGGAGCGCGCGTGGCCATCGTGGAGCGCGAGCAGCATCTGGGCGGTATCCTCCGCCAGTGCATCCACCCCGGCTTTGGCCTGTCGCACTTTAAACAGGAGCTCACCGGTCCCGAGTACGCGCAGCGCTTTATCGACCAGGTGCACGCAACCGACATTGCGCTGTTCCTGAACAGCATGGTGCTTGGGATTGATTCAGGCGAGCCTGCGGAAGACACCGCGGGCCATACCGTCACGCTCATGAGCCGCGCCGGCATGCTGCAGCTCACCGGGCGCGCAGTTGTCCTTGCCATGGGGTGCCGCGAGCGCACCCGCAGCGAGATCAAGATACCCGGCAGCCGCCCCGCCGGCGTTTTCACGGCGGGCCTGGCGCAGCGATACATCAATATCGAGAACCTCAAACCCGGCTCGCGCGCCGTCATTTTAGGCTCGGGCGATATCGGGCTGATCATGGCGCGCCGCTGCACGCTCGAGGGGATTTCGGTCGAGGGTGTGTACGAGCTCATGCCGTACGCCAACGGCCTGCGTCGCAATGTTAAGAACTGCCTGGAAGACTTTGGCATTCCACTGCATCTGTCTACCACAGTCACGCGTGTGATCGGGCACGATCGTGTGGAGGCTGTCGAGGTAAGCCAGGTCGACGAGCATCTTGCACCCATTCCGGGGACCGAGCGCGTTGTTCCGTGCGACACGCTGCTGCTTTCGGTGGGCCTGATTCCCGAGAACGAGCTTTCGGTGGGGGCGGGCGTTGAGCTTGACCCGCGCACGCGTGGCGCCGTGGTGGACCAGAGCCTGCAGACAAGCGTGCCGGGCATCTTTGCGTGCGGAAACGTGCTGCACGTGCACGACCTGGCCGACAACGTGACGACTGAGTCCGAGAGGGCTGGCGCAGCTGCAGCGGCGTACGCGCTGGAAACCGGCGCGGGCCTCGTTCCGGACTGCAAGCTCACCGTCTCCCCTGCCGGCATTGCGGGATACGCACTGCCGGGACGCATTACGGCTGTGGCGCTCACCAAACTCGACTTCCGTGTGCGCCGGCCAGTCGATGCCGCCCGCGTGAGGATCTTGGCCGACGGCGAGGAACTGTTCGCCGGCAAGGTCCGCGCGTTTAAACCGAGCGTCATGGAAAGCTTCCCGCTGCCGGCAAAGGTGCTTCAGCAGGCGCTCGACATGGGTGTTACCGAGATTGTCTTGTCCGTCGATCCCATTGAGGAGGCATAGCTCATGAGCACGAATGCAATCGAAACGTTGCAGTTCAACTGCACCACCTGCCCGTCCGAGTGCCTCCTGACCGTAGAGGTAGAGCGCGACGCCAATGGCGCCGTGGTGGAAGTACGCTCCGTAACCGGCAACAACTGCCCGCGCGGCGATAAGTTCGCACATCAGGAGCTCACCTGCCCCATGCGCTTGCTCACAACGACCGTGGCCGTCTCCGGCGGCGACGAAGCCCTACTCCCCGTCCGCACGGCCGAAGCCATCCCGCTAGAACTCCACGCCCAAGCCATGAACCTCATCCGAGGCCTAGTCGTCAACGCCCCCATCCGCATGGGCGACGTCGTGCTGGAAGATCTTCTCGGCACCAACATTGACCTAGTCGCCAGCATGAACATCGACCGAGCCCAAGTAGCTAATTAGGGACGGAGCTCTTTTAGCTACTCCACCATCCGCCCGGTCCTCCTCCGCAGTTGCGGTGAAATACGGACTGTTTTATGGCTTCAGGCCGCTAAACAGTCCGTATTTCACCGCAACTTATGAGGGTGCGCATGGGATGCAAAGGAATGTCCCGAGGTGCCGGCATAAAAGGAACGTCCCCATGTGCCGGGCTTGGGATACCATGGTGGCAGCCTAGCGAAAGGATGTTTCATGGCACATGTCGATGACCAGCGTGTGGCACGCGTGCTCGATGCGCTCGAGGCTCAGCACCCCGGCGCGCAGCTGCTTGTGAATGACCCGTGGTCGATCTACTATCTGACCGGGTTTTATGCCGATATGTTCGAGCGTTTTTGTGGCGTGCTGCTCGCGCGCAATGCCGAGCCGGTGATCCTAGTCAACGCCCTGCACCAGCTGCCAGAGTATGACAACGCCCGCGTTGCCTACCACACCGATACCGATATCGTGGCCGACGCCATCGCTCGCGAGATCGATCCGACCAAGCCGCTCGGCATCGATACCGTCATGCGTTCTGGCTTCTTAATGCCCCTCATGGAACGCCAGGCCGCAAGCGAGTTTTTCCTGGGTGACTTTGCCGTCACCGCCGCACGCACCTACAAAGACGCTACCGAGCAGGAGCTTATGCGCGCGTCCTCGGCCGCCAACGACGCCGTGATGGCCGACGCCATCAAGCTCGTCCATGAAGGCGTGACGGAGCGCGAAATTGCCGATCAGATGCTCGGTCTGTACCGCAAGCACGGCTGCGAGGGCTTTAGCTTTCCGCCCATCGTGAGCTTTGGCGCCAACGCCGGCGACCCGCACCACGAGCCCGACGACACCGCACTCAAGCGCGGCGACGTGGTGCTGTTCGATATTGGCGGACGCCATCGCAACTACTGCTCGGACATGACGCGCACGTTCTTTTGGGGCGAGCCGGACGAGGAGACGGCGCGCATCTACGATATCGTGCGCCGCGCCAACGAGGCCGCCGAGGCGCTCATCGCACCGGGCGTGCGCATGTGCGACCTGGACCGTGCCTCGCGCGACGTGATTGAGGACGCGGGCTACGGCGAATACTTTACGCATCGCCTGGGACACTCGATCGGCCTGCAGGACCACGAGCCAGGCGACGTCTCGCTCGTCAACGAGCAGGTCGTGGAGCCGGGCATGACGTTCTCCATCGAACCGGGCATCTACCTCCCCAGCCGCACCGGTGTCCGCATCGAGGACCTGGCCCTGGTGACCGAGAACGGCGTCGAGATTCTCAACGCCTACCCCCACGATCCGGTCCGCCTAGACTAGGCACGCCACCAAAGCTCCCCTAGAAGTTGCGGTGGAATACGGACTGTTTAAGGCTTCTAGCCCATAAAACAGTCCCTATTTCACCGCAACTGATGAGGGGATGGGTTAGCGCAGCAAGCCTGCCACTTCGCCGGCTAGGGTAATGGTGCCGGCTGCTACGAAGGGCTCGCCCGCGTCCTCGAAGGCGGCGAGGGCCTCGGGTACGCTCGGATACACGCCCGCAAGCTTGTCGGCATCCACCAGGGCGGCAAGCTTCTGCGCGGGCAAGGCGCGATCGGAATCGGTCTGCGTCACGACCACGCGTGGGAAGGCCGGGATTAGCACGTCGACGATGCCCGCCACGTCCTTATCGGCCAGCGCGGCGCACAGCAACGTGGGGCGATTCTCTACGCACGAATCGATCTCGTCCAGTGCGCTCACAAAGTTCTCGCAGCTCTGAGGGTTATGACAGGCGTCGATCAGCTTGAGCGGATTGGTTCCCAGCACATCAAAGCGACCCGGCGTGGGGCAGCCCATAAGCGACGCATCGAGCTTGTCATGATCGAGCTCGCGACCCAGATACCCCTCGCACAGCATAATCGCGCACGCGGCATTCTGCGGCTGATACGCCGGCTTGACCATGCTAGACGTATAGATCGCACGCGGCGTGGTGCAGCTAAACTCAACCGTGTCGCCCACATGTGCCGGCACCTTGGTCGTGGCATGGTTCACCACCAGCGGCACTATGCCGCACTCGCGACAACGTGCATCCATCACGCGCTGAACGCTCGCCTCGTGCGTACCCTCGCCCAAAACAACCAGGCGTCCAGGCTTAATAACCGCAGCCTTCTCCCCCGCAATGGCCTCGAGCGTATCGCCCAAAATGCGTGTGTGATCGAGCCCAATGCCCGTAATGGCAACGGCGACGGGATCGGTCGCACTCGTGGCGTCCCAGCGTCCGCCCATGCCGACCTCGAGCACGGCAACATCCACCGCGGCCTCGGCAAACACGACAAGTGCGGCAGCCGTCAGCAGGTCAAACGGCGTAATGGAATAGGCGCGCTCCCCCGCCGCCACACGACGGGCATTCACGCGATGTCCTGCCTCAACAGCAGCAGAAACACCACGGGCAAACGACTCGTCGCTCACAACGCGCCCATCAACCTCCATGCGCTCGGGATAGCGCACCAGCTGCGGCGACGTATACAGCGCGGTCTTTAACCCCTCACCACGAAGGATGGCAGCCGAAAAACGCGTGGTCGAAGTCTTGCCATTAGTACCGGCAACCTGAATGCAATCGAAATACTCGTCCGGACGTCCCAGCTCATCAAGCATATCGACAACCGTCTCAAGCAAAGGACCAGCATCCCCAGAAATCCGCCCCGTATCAGCAGCCAGCCCAACAGCCTCATCAAACGAAAGCAAATCAAACTCAAAAGGAACGGTATACAAGCCGGAACGCTTAGGCATTTTTAGAACCGCCATTCATAGAAAAATAAAACAGTATAGGTTGAGGATAGTCAGCGAAAACGCCTCTGATGAGCCAAGGTGCCGTGAAACAAGGGCGCATAGGGCTTATGCCCATGCGCCCGAAGTTGAACGGCAGATTGGCCATCAGAGGCGTTTGCAGCGTCGAGTCAGCCGCCGTTCGTTAGAACGGCGGAATAGGTGTCCGCAGTAGCGAGCAAAGCGTCGGGACGCGCCCCCGAGTAAACCTTACGAGAAGTCAGCAACCTGAGCAGTCAGCGCCGCCAGGATCTCCTTGAGCTCAGCTGCACGGTCCCTCTTCTTCTGGACCACCGCAGGCGCGGCCTTGGCAACAAAGCCCTCGTTAGCAAGGGTCTTCTCGCAGCCGGCGAGCTCCTTCTGGGCCGCGGCGATCTCCTTCTCCAGGCGTGCCTTCTCGGCCGAAAGGTCAACCTTGCCCTCGAGCACCACAAAGACCTCGACGCCGCTGTCGACCACGGCGATGCTCGCGGCCGGCTTCTCAACGTTGGTACCCATGATCAGCGAGACGGCGTTCGCCAGCGGCTCGATGGTCGAGCGCAGGCTCTCGAGCTTCTCGATGTCCTCGGCGCCGGCGCGCACGACCACGTCGAGCTCGGCCTTGGGGCTCAAGCGATAACGCGAACGCGTGGCGCGAGCGGCAGACACGACGGTGCGGCACAGCTCAAACGCGCGCTCGGCGTCCTCGTCAACATACTTGTCGTAGTCGGCGGGCTCGGGCCACTTGGCGATCATGAGCGCCTCGGCGCGGTTCACGTTGCCCTCGGCGTCCAGGTCGAGCACGCTCGCCGGCATGTTGTCCCAGATCTCCTCGGTGACAAACGGCATGAGCGGGTGCATCAGGCGAATGGAGGTGTCGAGCACAAAGATCAGGTTGCGCTGCGCCTGCAGACGACCCTCGCCCTTCAGGCGGGACTTGGTGACCTCGACGTACCAGTCGCAGACCTCGTTCCAGAAGAACTGCTGCACGCCGCGGGCCATGTCGCCAAAGGTGTAGTTCTCGATGCCCTCGGTGACCATCTTGACAGCCTTGGCCAGGCGGCTGAACATCCAGGCGTCGGCCGGCGTCTCCACGACGGGCTCGCCGGGCGTGTAGCCCTCCATGTTCATGAGCAGGAAGCGGCTGGCGTTCCAGATCTTGGTCACAAACGACTTGGCCTGCTCGGTGCGCGGGCTGTCGATGAGCCGCTTGGTCTTCTTGTCGATGTTCGCGTCAAACTTGACATCCTGGTTGTTGGTGCACAGCGTGAGCAAGTTGTAGCGCATGGCGTCGGCACCGTACATGCCAATGAGGTCCATGGGGTCAACGCCGTTGCCCTTGGACTTGGACATGCGGCTGCCGTCCTTGGCAAGGATCGTCGGGTAGATGACGACATCCTTAAACGGCACCTCGTCCAGGAAGTACAGCGAGCTCATGACCATGCGGGCAACCCACAGCGCGATGATGTCGCGCGCGGTGACGAGCGCCGTCGTGGGGTGATGTCCCTCGAGCAGCTCCGGCTTTTGCGGCCAGCCCTGCGTGGCAAAGGTCCACAGCTGCGAGCTGAACCAGGTGTCCAGCACGTTCTCGTCCTGATGCACGTGATGGCCGCCGCACTTGGGGCACACGTCGGTGTCCTCGGTCAGGGCGTCCTCCCAACCGCAGTCCTCGCAGTAGAACACGGGGATGCGGTGGCCCCACCACAGCTGACGGCTGATGCACCAGTCCTTGAGGTTCTCCATCCAGGTGGTGTAGGTCTGCGTCCAGCGCGCGGGGTGGAAGGTCACCTTGCCAGAGTTGACGGCGTCGAGCGCCGGCCCCTTGAGCTTGTCGACGGCCACAAACCACTGCTCGGACAGCCACGGCTCCAGGGCGGAGTCGCAACGGTAGCAGTGCATGACGGAGTGATCGAGGTCCTCGACGTGATCGAGCAGGTCGTGCTCCTCGAACCACTTGATGACGGCCTCGCGGCACTCGTCGCGGTTCATGCCGGTGAACTCGCCGTAGCCCTCGACGACCACCGCGTGCTCGTCGAAGATGTTGATCTGCGGCAGGTCGTGCGCCTGACCCATGGCGTAGTCGTTGGGGTCGTGGGCCGGGGTGACCTTAACAAAGCCGGAGCCAAAGTTGGCGTCGACATGCCAATCCTCAAAGATGGGGATCTCACGGTTGACGATCGGCAGCATGACGGTCTTGCCCACGAAGGCGGCCTTCTCGGGGTCCTTCGGGGAGACGGCGACGCCCGTGTCGCCGAGCATGGTCTCGGGGCGCGTGGTGGCGACGACGATGTAGTCCTGGCCGTTGACCGGCTCAGTCAGCGGGTAGCGCAGGTGCCACAGGTGGCCCTTCTCGTCCTTGTACTCAGCCTCGTCGTCCGAGATGGCAGTGGTGCAGTTGGGGCACCAGTTGACGATGCGCTTGCCGCGGTAGATCAGGCCGTCGTGGTACCAGTCGCAGAAGACCTTACGCACGGCCTGGGCATAGTCCTCGTCCATGGTGAAGCGCTCGTTGTCGAAGTCGACGGAGCAGCCCATGCGCTTGATCTGCTCGACGATGATGCCGCCGTACTCGTGAGTCCAGTCCCAGCAGGCGTCGACAAACTTATCGCGACCGATCTCCAGGCGGCTGATGCCCTCGCTCTTGAGCTTCTTGTCGACCTTGGTCTGCGTGGCGATACCGGCGTGATCGGTGCCCAGCACCCAGCGCGTGGACTTGCCGCGCATGCGGGCCATACGGATGATGGCGTCCTGGATGGAGTCGTCGGTGGCGTGGCCCATGTGGAGCTTGCCGGTCACGTTGGGAGGCGGAATGGTGACGGTGCAATCGCCCACGCCCTCGCGGCGCTTGTAGTAGCCGCCGTCGAGCCACTTCTGCAAGATCGCCGGCTCGTTGGTCGACGGATCGTAGTTCTTGGGCATTTCTTCCATATATCTCTCCCTGTCCCGCCGGCGTGTCCGCCTGCTTGGTTTTCGCTCGGTCAGGTCCTGGCTCGCACGAAGAGCACATTTAGTGCTCTTCGGCTCGTGCGGAATCTACGAAAACCAAGCAGGCGGACACGCCTTAGGTATCGATTACTTCAGTCTGAAGGTACTAACTTGACAATCTCACAGAATAGCACAGGCATACCTGCCGAATAGGGACAGGTTTATTCTGGTAGGTTTTATCAGGGGAAACGACAGTTGCCCATATAAAACCGACCAAAATAAACCTGTCCCTAAATAGCAGGTCCCGCGGTGGTTGCCGCGGGACCTAAACGGGCGCTATTTACCCATAGATGCGCTGGGGCTGTTCTTCGCCCTTTACGGAGGCTTCGGTCACGATGACCTTGGAAACGCCCTCCTCGCTGGGGAGGTCGAACATCGTCTGCTGAAGCACGTCCTCGCAGATGGAACGCAGGCCGCGGGCGCCGGTCTTGCGGGCGAGCGCCATGCGGGCGATCTCGTGCAGGGCCGCGTCCTCAAATTCAAGATCGACATCCTCAAGCTGGAACATCTTGCGGTACTGGCGCACCACGGCGTTCTTGGGCTCGGTCAGAATCGACACCAGGTCGTTCTCGTCGAGCGCCTGCGTCTGGGTGACAACGGGCGTACGTCCCACAAACTCCGGGATCATGCCAAAGGCGTTGAGGTCCTGCGGGAGCACCTGACGCAGCAGGTCGTTCTCGTCGACCGAGGTGGGGCCGGCGATCTCGGAGTTAAAGCCCACGCCCTTGTTGCCCACGCGATCGGCGATGATCTTATCCAGGCCCACAAAGGCACCGCCGCAGATGAACAGGATGTTGGTCGTGTCGATCTGCAGGAGCTCCTGCTGGGGATGCTTACGGCCGCCGGTGGGCGGAACGCTGGCCACCGTGCCCTCAAGAATCTTAAGCAGCGCCTGCTGAACGCCCTCGCCCGAGACGTCGCGAGTGATGGAGAGGTTCTCTGCCTTGCGGGCGATCTTATCAATCTCGTCAACGTAGATGATGCCCACCTGCGCGCGCTCGATATCGCCATCGGCAGCGTTGATGAGCTTGAGCAGGATGTTCTCCACGTCCTCGCCCACATAGCCAGCCTCGGTAAGCGCGGTAGCATCGGCGATGGCAAACGGCACCTCGAGGATGCGCGCGAGCGTCTGGGCGAGCAGGGTCTTGCCGGTACCGGTGGGACCGAGCAGCAGGATGTTGGACTTGGCGAGCTCTACCTCGTCCATATCGTCATCGAACTGCGAGCCCATGCCCGATGCCTCGTCAAAGGCAGACACCGCGGCGCCGCCCTCGATGACGCGGCGGTAATGGTTGTACACGGCAACCGACATGGCGCGCTTGGCGTCCTCTTGGCCCATGACATAGGCCGAAAGCTCGTCATAGATCTCGTGCGGCGTCGGCACGTGCGTGATGACCTGGCGGTCGTCCTCGAGCTCAAAGCCCTCGGCCTCGGGATCCATGGCGGGCTGCCCGGCAGCCTGGCCGTGATCATTGAGGAAGCCCGGCAGCTTGCCGTTGCGGGCAGCGTCCATAAAGTCCGAAGCCAGCGACTCCTCCAGAATCTCGGAGCAGGCGGCGACGCACTCGTCACAGATAAAGATGTTGGTCGGGCCCTTTACGAGGCGTCGGACCTGGCCCTGTTCTTTTCCGCAGAAGGAGCAGCGAATGGGGTTGCCGTTCTCGTCAAAGTTGTCCTGCATGTTACCGGCCATCCTAGGCGTCCTTCGCGGCCAAGTCGCGCGAGGTGACGATGCGGTCGATCAGGCCGTAGTCGAGGGCCTCGGCGGCGGTCAGGTAATTGTCACGCTCGGTATCTGCCTGGACCTTCTCGATGGGCTGGCCCGAGGCATCGGACAGGATCTGGTTGAGCTCGCGACGGGTCTTCTTGATCTCCTCGGCAACGATCTCGATCTCGGTCTGCTGACCCTGGGCACCGCCGCTGGGCTGGTGAATCATAACCTTGGAGTGCGGCAGGCAGAAGCGCTTGCCCTTGGCGCCAGCCGAAAGCAGCACGGCGGCCATGGACGCGGCCATACCCACGCAAATGGTGGAGACCTGCGGCTTGATAAAGTTCATGGTGTCAAGAATCGCCAGGCCGGAGTAAACCTCGCCGCCGGGCGAATTGATGTAGAGCGAGATATCCTTCTCGGCATCCTGGCTCTCAAGATGCAGTAGCTGGGCAACGACCAGGTTGGCGCTGACGGAGTTGATCTCCTCGCCCAAGAAGATGATGCGATCGTTGAGCAGGCGCGAATAGATATCGTAGCTGCGCTCGCCGCGCGGCGTCTGCTCGATAACGTATGGCACGAGGGCGGAATCGAACTTAGCGATCATACGCATCTCCATTTCTCTCTTGCGGACCAAATTGGTTCTAGATAAACGTACGGTGCCCGCATGCTATGCATTGGCTGGCACCGTACGAAGCAACCGGATAACCGGCTTATAACTTTACCCCATCACAGGCGCACGCATGCGCTCGCGGGCAAGGTGGCGAGAATTACTCGGCGTCCTTGGCGGTCTCGTCGACCTCGGTCACCTTGGCGTTCTCGACCAGGTGGTCGACGGCCTTGGAGCGACGGATGGACTCACGGACGGCAGGCATGCGGCCATCGGCGATGAACTCGGCCTTGGAAGCCTCGACGTCCTTGACGCCGGCCTTCTCGAACTCGGCGTTGATGTCGTCCTCGGTGACCTCAATCTTGAGCTCACGGGCGAGGGCGTCGAGCGCCAGGGACTCACGGGCAACGTCGTTGGCCTGCTTGTGCAGGTCGCCGATGAACTGCTCCATGGTCAGACCGGAAGCGGGCAGCCAGGTGTCCAGGGTCATGCCGCGGGCAGCGAGGTTGGACAGGAAGTTCTGGCCAAGCTCCTCAAAGACGGACTGCTCGTAGTCGGCATCCATCTCGTCGAGCTGCAGGCGCTCAGCGAGAGCGGAGACGCAACGGTTCTCCTTCTCGGCAGGGAGGCGGGAAGCCTTGTCCTGCTCGATCTCGATCTTGATGGCGTCGCGCATGGCGTCGATGCTGTCGAAGCCAAAGTCGGACTTAACGAGCTCGTCGGTGAGCTCGGGGGTGTTGCGGACCTTGATGCCCTTGACGGTGACCTCGACGGTGTGGGTCTCGGCCTCCTCGCCCTCCTCGACCTCGTCGGTCCAGGTGACGGTCTTGACGTCGTCAACGTTAGCGCCGATCAGGGCCTCGTTGAACTCCTTGGGGTTGCTGTCGCTACCGGCGATGAGCATGCGACCCTCGGCGGCAAAGTTGTCGGCGTTCTCGACGGCCTTGAGGTCGACGGTCACATAGTCGTCAGCCTCGACGGCGCGACCCTCGACGTCCTCGAAGGTGGCACGGTAGTTGAGGAGCATCTCGACCTGGTTGTTGATCTCGGACTCGGTGACCTCCGCAGGGGGCATCTCGATCTCGACAGCGTCGAAGGAGGAGAGCTCAGCGGCGGGACGCAGGGAGAACTCGACGGTGTAGGTGTAGTCCTCGTGATCCTTGGCGAGGTCGAGCTCCTTGTAGTCACCGCTCTTGGTGGGGACGATGTCCAGCTCGTTGAGGACGGCGGGCTCGTTGGCGGCGATCAGGTCGTTGGTGGCCTGAGCGAGGGTAGCCTCGGCGCCAAGAGCGGAATCGATGACCGGACGGGGAGCCTTGCCGGCACGGAAGCCCGGGAAGCGGTACTTCTTGGCGGTGTCCTTGTAGGCCTTCTTGATCGCGGCGTCGACGTCGGCGGCCGGGATGGTGACCGTAGCGGTGAGCTTGGCGTCCTTGACGTCAGAAGCGGTGATGTTCAACACGTTCCTCCTCATACTGCCCAGCTTATCTGAGGTGCTGGTACCTTTATGCAACAAAGAGTCGCGACGGCCGAAGCCGACGCAGATGCGTTGGTGCGGGCGAAAGGACTCGAACCTTCACGGGAATCCCACCAGAACCTAAATCTGGCGCGTCTACCAATTCCGCCACGCCCGCATGAGCGCACAGACTAGGAATGATAGCAGATACGAACGACAAGCGCACGCACACGTTTTACAGGCTCACGACCTCACCACGAGTGCGAAAGGCGGGGCGAGTTGCCCCGCCCCGCCCATTACGACTTGTTCGCCGACCCGCTACTCCCCCAGCAGGGCCTTCTCGGGCGTGATCGGCAGCGAGCGCACCTGGTGGCCGGTGGCGTGTGCCACGGCCGAGGCCACGGCGGCGAGCGGCGTGTTAATGACGACCTCGCCGATCGACTTGGCGCCAAACGGGCCCGTAGGCTCGTAGCTCGGCTCAAAGGCCACGCGAATACTGCCGATGTCCAGGCGCGTGGGCAGCTTGTAGCTCATAAAGTTGCCGGTGCGCAGGCGGCCGCGGTCGTCGTGCTCGACGATCTCGTAGAGCGCGTGGCCGATGCCCTGGGCAATGCCGCCCTCGGCCTGGACGCGCGCGAGTGCCTCGTTGATCACGGTGCCGCAGTCCACAGCCGCCGCGTAGTCCACCACAGTCACCTTGCCGGTGGCCTTGTCGACCTCGACCTCGGCAATGCCGGCCATAAACGGCGGGGGCGAAACGGGCAGGCAGGCAGAGGCGTGCGAGGTCAGCGCGTCGCCGCCCGCGATGTTCTTGACGCATAGGTTGGCAAATTCGCGCAGCGTGAGGTAGCGGTTCTGCTCACGAGCGGCACGCTCGTCGGACAGGCGCACGTACTGGCCGTCGAAGACCACGTCGGCGGCGTCAACGTCCCACATCTGAGCGGCCTTGGCGCAAATCTTCTCGCGCAGCTCGGTCGCGGCGTTCTTGGCGGCAAGGCCCGTCACGTAGGTACCGGAGCTCGCGTACGAGCCGGCGTCGAACGGCGACACGTCGGTGTCCACGCCGCGCACCACGATCAGCGAGCTCTCCACGCCCAGCTCCTCGGCGGCAATCTGCGCCAGGATCGTGTCGACGCCCATGCCGTTATCGGTGGCGCCGGTGCCGATGGTAATGAAGCCGTCCTCTTCCAGGCGCATGTCGATGCCGGCGATGTCCACGTTGGAAATGCCCGAGCCCTGCATGGTGAGCGCGCAGCCCAGGGCGCGCACGCGGTCGCCCAGATCGACGGCAAGCGGCTTGTCGCGCCAGCCGATCATGTCCATCGCGCGCAGCAAGCAGCGGTCGAGCGCGCAGGCGTTGAGCCTCTCGTTGTAGTACTGCGGCATGATCTCGCCCTCGCGCACGATGTTCTTAAGGCGCAGGTCGGCGGGGTCCATGTGCAGCATGTCGGCGAGCTCGTTGACGGCGCTCTCCACGGCAAACTGGCCCTGGGTGGCACCGTAGCCACGATACGCACCGCCACGGTTGGTATTGGTGTAGACGGCGTCCCAGCTAAAGCGGCTCGCCTTCACGTGGTTGTAGATCGGCAGGCTCTTGTGGCCCGAGAGGCCGATCGTCGTGGTGGCGTGCTCGCCATACGCACCGGCGTTGGACAGCGTGTGCAGGTCGATGGCCGTGATGGTGCCGTCGTTCATGGCGCCCAGCTTAACGGTCATCTGCATCTGGTGGCGCGAGTTGCCCGCGGTGATGGTCTCCTCGCGGGTGTAGCAGCAGTAGCTCGGACGGCCGGTCTGCTGGGTAACGAATGCCACGAAGATCTCGCAGCAGCCCGTCTGCTTGGAGCCAAAGCCGCCGCCGATGCGCGGCTTGATGACCTGCACCTGCGACTGCGGAATATCGAGCGACTGAGCGACCATGCGGCGCACGTGGAAGGGCACCTGCGTAGAAGTGGTCACCGAGATGCGCCCAAACGCGTCGGTCGTCGCGAAGGCGCGGAAAGTCTCCATGGGCGCGGTCTGCGTGGCCTGGCTGGTGTAGGTGCGCTCAAAGACGATATCGCTCTGGGCGAAGGCCTCGTCCAAGTCACCAAAGTCGCTCGTGCCGCTGCATACCAAGTTGCGCGGGACGTCGCCGCCCTGCGGGAACATAAAGGTCACGTCGCCCTCGGGGTGGACCACGATGTCGTTATCGAGCGCCTGGGTAAAGTCGAGCAGCGGCTCGAGCACCTCGTAGTCGACCTTAATGAGCTTGAGCGCCTTGTCGGCGGCCTCCTCGGTCTCGGCGGCGACAATCGCCACCTCCTCGTTTTGGTAACGGACGAGGTTCTCGAGGATCAAGCGGTCGTAGGGACTCGGCTGCGGATAGCTCTGACCGGCGATGGTAAAGCGGCGCTTGGGCACATCCTCATAGGTGTAAACGCCCACCACGCCGGGCACCTTCAGGGCGCGCGACGTATCAATGGAGCGGATCTTGGCGCGGGCATAGGGGCTGCGCTTGAGTTTGACGATGAGCGCGCCGGCGGGCACCATATCGCCCGTGTAGACGGGACGGCCCTCGAGCAGCGCCTTCGAGTCCTTCTTAGGCTGCTTATGGGTGATCTGCTTGTACGAGACACCGTCGCAGCTGGTGTCGTTGACCGGCAGTTCGGGCATCTCAAAGCCCACCTGCACGCCGGACTCGTTGAGGAAGCGGACAATGGCGCGCAGCTGGCTCTCGTAGCCGCTGCAACGGCAGAGGTTGCCGGCGAGCTGGCGCGACAGCTCCTCGCGCGTGGCGACGAGGCTCGGGTCCTCCTTGGCGGCGCGGGCAAGCGCCAGCACGTTCATGATAAGGCCGGGGGCGCAAAAACCGCACTGCTCGGCGCCTTCGGCAGCCATCGCGCGGGCAAGC
The DNA here is from genome assembly GCF_003475665.1 of Collinsella sp. AF29-7AC. Lineage (NCBI taxonomy): Bacteria > Bacillati > Actinomycetota > Coriobacteriia > Coriobacteriales > Coriobacteriaceae > Collinsella > Collinsella sp. AF29-7AC. The sequence goes on along the minus strand of NZ_QRQX01000006.1, from coordinate 108,801 downwards.
GCCTCGGACTCAGCCTTGAGACCCTCGAGCGTGGTGATGGTATGGCCCTCGACGCGCGCGGCGGGAACCGAGCAGCTCAGCACCGGGTCGCCGTCGAGCCACACCGTGCACAGGCCGCAGTTGGTGGTCTCGCAGGCGCAGCGCACTGACACGCAACCCTGCTCACGCAAAAGCGCAAGGAGCATAGTGTCGGGGGCAATCTGAACCTTGACCTTGCGGCCGTTGAGCGTAAAGGAAAGATCGATGAGTTTGGCAGCCATTAGCGCACCTCGCTAGAATCGACACCGGGCACACGGCGGCAGGAATACTCGTCCGTGGCAAACTTAGGGACCTGCACGGTCTCGAGCTCGCGGGCAAGCGCGGCCGAAAGCTCGATGCCGGCGGCGCGGCGCACGGCCTGGACGGCGAGCGGGGCCGAGATGCGACGGCGGTAGTCGGCCGAGCCCCACAGGTTGGTTCCGTAGCTCAGGGCACGCACGGATGCAGCAAGGGCGCGAAGCTCGTCCTCGGAAGGCTGCTCGTTGGTAAGGCCGCACGCCACGCCCTGCAGCAGGGTCGCGCGCAGCGGGCGGGCGCCCACGGTGACGTGCCAAGTGTTGTTCCACCAGGCGGCGGTGACGTTTAAGGAGGGGAAGTCGGTCGCGGCCTTGCGCACGGCCTCGTAGCTCGCACGGTAGTCGTGCTTAACGACCACGACGTGCTCGATCACGTCGCGCACATAGCCCATGTCCACGAACTCGGCGAGCGGCACGCGACCGGCACCCGTCAGCTCGACATACGAATCGAGCGCCAGGAATGCCGAGAGCACGTCCGAGAAGCCAAAGCGGCCGTAGATGCTGCCGCCCACCGTGGCGGTATTGCGCAGCTGCACGCCCACGATATCGTGAACGGCGAACTCGAAGACATTGTTGACAAGCGCGTTGAGCTCGGCATGGCGCTCGAGCTGGCGCAGGGTGCACATGGCACCGATGCGAAACTCGGTCTCGGTCTCCTCGATCTGATCGAGTCCGCAGGCCGAAAGGTCAATCGCCGTCGCGACGCGACGCGAACCCAGGCGCATCCAAATGCCACCGCCCACAATCTTGTTATTGCGGTTCTTCTGTAAGAGCTCATAGGCTTCGGCCGCGTTTCCAACACGGACGTAGGTACCGAACTTGAGCACGTTCTCCCCCATCTCTTCACTTGTCCAGTACCTTTAAGTGTACCAAACGAGGGGGCATAGCTCGTGTCGGGACAAAATGAACCGTTTTCCTCCGTCGCATGCGGATCAAAAAAGGCTCCCAGCCAAGATGACTGGGAGCCTTCTGCGATGCTATATCGAGCGAAGATTTAGCAGACGCCCTGGGCGAGCATGGCGTCGGCGACCTTCAGGAAGCCGGCGATGTTGGCGCCCATGACGAAGTTGCCCTCCTCGCCGTACTCCTTGGCGGTGTCGTCCACGTTGTGGAACATGCCGCGCATGAGCTGCTCGAGCTTGCCGTCGACCTCCTCGAAGGTCCAGGACAGGTGCTCGGCGTTCTGGCTCATCTCCAGGCCGGACACGAGCACGCCGCCGGCGTTGGCAGCCTTACCGGGCATAAAGGCGACGCCGTTCTCCTGGAAGTAGGTCGTGGCCTCGATGGTCGTGGGCATGTTCGCGCCCTCGCCGACCACCTTGCAGCCGTTGGCGACGAGTGCCTGGGCATCCTCGAGCAGCAGCGTGTTCTCGCGAGCGCAGGGCAGCGCGATGTCGCAGGGAAGCTGCCACACGCCGCGGCCGTCGCCCTCGTGCCACACGGCCTTGGGCTTCTCGTCAACGTACATGGCGAGCGTAACGCCCTTGTCGTGGCCGGAGCGCTTCTTGTTGTAGACATGCTCGAGCACGGTGTAGTCGATGCCGTCGGGATCCTCGACCCAACCGTGGGTGTCGGAGCAGGCCAGCACCTTGCCGCCGAGCTGGGAGACCTTCTGGACCGCGTAGATAGCGACGTTACCGGAACCGTGAACGACGACGTTCTTGCCCTCGAAGGAGTCGCCGCGGCTCTTGAGGTACTCGTCCACAAAGTAGACCAAACCGTAGCCGGTGGCCTCGGTACGGGCGAGCGAGCCGCCAAAGGAGAGGCCCTTGCCGGTAAGGACGCCGGTCCACTCGTTGGTCAGGCGCTTGTACTGACCGAACATGTAGGCAACCTCGCGGCCGCCAACGCCCAGGTCGCCGGCGGGAACGTCGGTATTGGGGCCAATGTGGCGATAGAGCTCGGTCATGAAGGACTGGCAGAAGTGCATGATCTCGTTGTTGGACTTGCCCTTGGGGTCAAAGTCAGAGCCGCCCTTGCCACCGCCCATGGGAAGGGTGGTCAGGCTGTTCTTGAGGATCTGCTCCAAGCCCAGGAATTTGAGCATGCCCAGGGTGACCGTCGGGTTAAAGCGCAGGCCGCCCTTGTAGGGTCCAATGGCAGAGTTGAACTCGACGCGGTAGCCGCGGTTGACCTGGACCTTGCCCTGGTCGTCGACCCAGGGAACACGGAACATGACGATGCGCTCGGGCTCGACGAGGCGCTCAAGCAGGGCGGCCTCCTCGTACTCGGGATGGGCGTCGAGCGCCGGCTGGATGGTGCCGAGGATCTCGGTCGCGGCCTGGATGAACTCAGGCTGCTCGGGATAGCGGGCCTTGAGCTCGTCGAGAACTTTCTGCGTGTAGCTCATGCTTCCTCCAATTGATGGAAAAGAAAAGTGTCGTTCGAGGCGCCCCATGCGCCCCGAGCTTTATCGAGTATGGATAATATCGCACTGTTGCAGCAAAGTTTCGCATAAGCCGACGAGCAGATGTTTCGTTTTGATTACGATGCAGGTAGAAGCGTTTTTGAGTGCCTGACGCGCAAAACCCGTGTTTCAAACCTGTTTCGTCCACGTGTTCCAAACCACCACATTGAGGACAGGCACCTTTGTGGTGGTTTTGGTGGCTAGAGGACGAGCTGATGGTAGTCGGCGGGGGTTATGCGGCCTTCGGTGGCAGCGCGGAAGGCGGCGAGCGCATCGCCCGAGAACTGCATAGCCCAGCACAGCCCGCAACCTGCGGTAATGGAGCCGGGCAGCGGCATGATGCGCCCGGGCACGCCGGCGGCAAGGCAAAGCTGCTCGCATTCCATCACATTGAAGGTGCTGTCGAACGACACGATGATCTTGCGTTCGTGGTCGAGGGCATCACCGGACGGGCCTTCGCGGTGTGCCTCACGATACGCCGCGGCAGCCGCTTCCTCTTCCGCGGTATGTCCACAGCCACCACATCCGCAGGTACAGGGTTCGGACCCGTCGCAAGTGCAAGGCTCTCCCGTGTCGGGGCAAATATCGTGAGACATGGCATCTCCCATCGTCTAGGCGAGTAACTCGGCCGCCGCAAACTCCTCGGGCGTATTGACGTTCTCGAAGCAGAGCGTCGAGCCCGCGGCCTTAACAATCTGCGGCTCATCCATATAACCAGCCTGAACGCGATTGATCAGGCAGCGAATGCGCTGGCGGTCGCAGGCAAGCAGCTCGTGGGCAACCGGCGCACACGCATCACAGCGCCAGACGGCGCAAAGCGGCTCAATCCCCCGCTCCTCGCGCGGCACGCACACATCGAGCGCCTCGGTCTCGACACGATCGGCAAGCGCGCCGATCAGTTCCGGCGAGACAAACGGCATGTCGCAGGCGACGATCGCCACGAGCGGCAATCGGGCCGCGGCCAACGAGCTCGCGATGCCACGCATGGCACCGGCGGGACCGTCGACGTCCATCACCACGCGGGGGCGCAGGCCATCAAACATAAGTTCCTCAAGATAGGCAAGCTCGCTGGGACGCGAAGTCGTCACAACCAACTCGCCGGCAATTGGCGCCAGCCGACCCAGCACGCGCTCGATGAGCGGCTCGCCGCAAAACGCCATGCGAGCCTTATCGCGGCCCATGCGCGACGACAACCCGCCCGCTTGAACGACACAAGAAAGATCGGCCCGTCTTACGGTAGTCATACGGCAAAACACCTCCATCGGCATGCTCGAAACCCGGTGCACGAAGCTAAATACAGCCGCCGAAATAACGGCGCTTCGAAAAGCTCGTGCAAAAACAAAACAGCGCCTTTGCGGCACGCAGCAAGACCGCGAGCACAAAAGCGCTGGTAGCGTATGGCGGGAACGTATGTGAATCGAACACATCCAAGACGTTTTGCACGCCTCGCAACGGTTTTGAGGACCGCGGAGCCCACCGGAGCCCATCCGTTCCCAAGTGCGGCGGTATTTTACCAAACCGAGCAGCCAATCTAGCGCAGGGAGCGCAGGCCGCCGGCCTCCTTGTCGAGCACCGTGAAGCGCACGGCATCCAGGTGCTCCAAGATGCTGATGGCACGCTTGCGCGACACACCCAGGGCCTCGCGCAACACACTCGTGGTGGCAGCGCCACCGGCTGCCTCAATGGCAACGGCAACAAGCTCGCGCGCATGGGCTTCCGAGATAGCAGACAGGGCAACGTCGCGCTCGATCTTCACGATGGAACGGTTAAGCGAAAGCTCGCGCAGAGCTCGCGTCATGGTGTCGCGATCGAGCTGCAACTGCTCGCCTACCTCTGGCAACGTCGGCGCATCGAGGCCAGCTTCGTCCAGCAAGGAAACGATGCGCTCGCAAGCCTCGTGCACCACGCGCGCCGCAGCGGCGGCCGAATGCGGGTCGAACACCTCGGCACCCTCGGCGGCGCACACGCCACGCGAGCAGCCCTCGGCAATCAGAGCCGCGGAAACGCATTCATCAGCGGAAGGCCACGCAGCATGGGCAACGGCGCCGGGCGTAAAGCCCGTCTCCTTGGGAGCCGCGGCATGCATGGCCGACAAGGTCGCTGCCAGTGCATCCATCGCGGCGTCGAGCACCACGGCGTCCGCCAAGAGGCCCGAATCACCCGCGGCAAGTTTGCGAACGGAGCCCTGCGCCACCAACCCGCGCAGTACGGCATCGACCTCGCCGACGCCAAGATCCAGCGCCTCGGCAACATCAACCGCCGTAACCGGCAGCGCCTGCAGCGCCAGCCAAGCGCCCACACCGCCCGCGGTATCGCCGGACTCGAGCGCCGCATACAGTGCACGCTCCCCATCAGCAAGCTCGCGCGAGCGACGGCAGCGCGAAAGCAGCACGCGCCCGCCGCCGATAAGCATCACGGGCGAATAGGACAGCACCACGGCATGATCCCCGGCACGTAGCGGCAGCGAGTTTTCCAAGCGCACCTGAACAATACGGGTCTCGCCCACCGCCATGGGGGCCTCGCCCTCCATGAACATGATGCGACCGACAACCTCGGCCGTACCCGCCATCACATGCACGCGCGCGCCCGACTCGAGCACGCGCGGCTTGGCACCCTCGCGGCCCAGGTAAGTGAACACCATCATAAAGCGCATCGTCTGGCCAAAGCGACCCTGCACGCCGAGCATCTCTCCGCGATCGAGCGCGGCGACGGCATCGCCCACCAAGTTGAGCGCCACACGCTGACCGGGCAATGCCCGCGGCGTATCGCCATGCACCTGAATCCCGCGCACGCGACAGACCGTACGCGACGGCAGCGCGACGAGCTCATCGCCCACCGCAACCGGCGCATCGTGCAACGTTCCCGTCACCACGGTACCGGCGCCCTTGATCGTAAAGCAGCGGTCGATGGGCAGACGCGGTGCGGCATCGGTGAGCTCGGCACGGGCACGGCAGACATCCCAGCAAGCAGCAACCTGCTCGTCGAGCGCGGCCAGCAGGTCATCAATCCCCGCGCCGGTCTTGGACGACACCGACACGATCGGCGCGTCGGCAAACACGGTACCCGAAAGAAAATCGTCCACGTCGAGCTCGGCAAGCTCGGTCATCTCGGCATCGGCCAGGTCGCACATCGTCAGCGCGACCACCATGTGTGTGACGCCCAGCAGCTCCAGCACATGCACGTGCTCGCGGGTCTGCGGCATCACGCCCTCGACGGCCGAAACCACCAGCACGGCCACGTCGATACCCGTGGCGCCCTGCACCATGGCACGCAAGTAATGCGCATGGCCCGGCACGTCGACCAGGCCAACGATCTTGCCACTCGGCAGCGCCAGCTCACCAAAGCCAAGCTCAACGGTCATGCCGCGACGACGTTCAACTTCCAGGCGGTCGGGGTTTTTACCCGTCAGCGCCTCGATGAGCGCCGACTTACCGTGGTCAACATGTCCCGCCGTACCTACGATAACGGGACACTCCACCAGTGCTTGAACCTCACTCATCGAGCAATCGCCTTCTCAACGCACGCGACGAGCGTCGATGCCGCCGTCTCGATATCGCGATCGCCCACGAGCGTACGGACGTCAAACAAAATGCGATCGTGCGAGGTTCGCGTGACGACCGGCGTATCGAAGTCTTGGACGAGCGAGCGCTTGAGCGCATCGACGGACAGGCGCCCGTCGACCGGGCAGACGGCCACGCACATCGTGGGCAGCTCCACGGTAGGCAGCGAGCCGCCACCGGGGGTCGACGATTCCTCGACGATCTCCACCTGAACGGCGCACGGGCAACCGACCTTATCGAGCCCGACAACCATACGATCGCGAAGCTTGCGGGCACGTCGTTCCAAATGGGCCTGCGGCAGCGTAAGCATACTGAGCACCGGAATATCACGGTGGGCAACATCGGCGCCGTCCATGTAGATACGCAACGTGGCCTCGAGCGCAGTAAGTGCCAACTTACCCGGGCGCAGGGCGCGCATAAGCGGATGCGACCCACAGGCCTGGACCAGATCGCGACGGCCCATGATAATGCCCGCCTGTGCGGCACCGAGCAGTTTATCGCCCGAGCACGACACCAGATCGAGCCCTGCCGAAACCGAAGCCGGCGTGGTTTCTTCGCCGCCGCGAACCAAGATGTCATCGGGCAGCAGCGCGCCCGAACCCTGGTCCTCGTAGAACAGCAGGCCATGCTTGTGAGCAAGCGCCGCAAGCTCCCGAGAACCCACCTCCTCGTGGAAACCCTCGATGCGATAGTTAGAAGGATGGACCTTAAGGATCATGGCCGTATCGGGCGTGATGGCGCGCTCGTAGTCCGACAGGTGCGTGCGGTTGGTGGCGCCGACCTCGACGAGTTTGGCGCCCGAAGCCGCCATGACGTCGGGAATACGGAAGCTGCCACCGATCTCGACGAGCTCGCCACGGCTGACTATGACCTCTTTGCCCGCGGCATGGGTTGCCAGCACCAGCAGCACCGCAGCGGCGTTGTTGTTGACCACGAGAGCGTCCTCGGCACCGGTGAGCGAGCGGATCAGTTGCGCAGCGTGCTCCTTGCGCGACCCGCGCGAACAGGTGTCGACGCTGTACTCGAGCGTGCTATACCCGCGCGCAACCTCGGCCACGGCCTTTGCCACCGACTCCGCAAGCGGGGCACGGCCCAGATTGGTATGGATGACCACACCCGTGGCGTTGACGGCGGGGCGCAGGCTCGGCAGTGCGGAGCGATGCGCACGCCACTCGATGGCCGAGGCCAGGTCGCGCTTAGAGCGCGGGGCGGCACCGGCGCGAATGGCGGCGCGCTCCTCGTCGAGCTCGGCCGTCACGGCAGCATGGACCACCGCGTCGCAGGTCTCCCCCGCCGCCTTCACCACCGGCCACTCGGCAAGCAGCTCGTTGACGGAAGGAATGGCGCGCAGGCGGGCGCGCACCTCATCGGACATGTTCTGGCTATCGCTCATGTGCGGCCTTTCAAAACCAAAGGTGAATCAATCGTTCGGACATCAAACTATCAGCCAATTCGATCGGCTGAGTCAATCAATCACTATTATCCTCGCGCGCCGCGACCTTTTCCACGCGAACGGCGTTTTCCTGGGTGAGCGCGGCACCCGTCAACGGGTCCCAACGCAACGGCGTATGGTCGAGCGGGCCCACGCCCAAGCCTTGAGCGCCACCGGCATCGGCGTCAAACGAACGCCCACCGGGGGCGGCCGAGGTGAAGATGCACGCCGGATGCAGATACGGCGTCGTCTCCACACGCGCGCGGTCGCGGCCCATATCGCTCACGAGTTCGACGATCTCGCCGTCGGCGATGCCCATGTGCGCAGCAGCATCGGCATTCATCTGCACGGCATCCAGGTCCGACCCAGCCTCAGCGGCACCTTGGGCTGCAAGCCTTCGCGAGGTATGCGACTCAAAGGGACGGTTGCCGCTAATGAGGCGAAACATCCCCGGGCCAGGCTCCACCATGGGAGCGATCCAGTTGGGCACACGACCCAGACCGGCTCGTTCCCATACGTCGCTTGCCAGCGCGATCCTGCCGCCGTTCAAGGGGATCACCGGCTCGCCCGTACGCGACGGCAACGCAGCACCCGTGTCGGCCCAGCCGCGCTCCTTGAGCTCGTCCAGATTGATCCCAAAAGGCGCCACCTGGGCAGCCGCCAGATCGTCAGATGTAAACTGGAAGTACTCGCCCGCGCCACACGCATGCGCCAGACCGGCAAAAATCTCCCGACCGGGACGTGTGTCGTCATGCCGCACAGGCAGCACGGCGTTGCGGTAGAACACCCGCGCATCGTTGACGCCCACGACTGTGCCCACACCGCGGTCGGCCTCCAGATACGTCACGTCGGGCAGCACGAAGTCAGAAGCACGCGCCGTCTCGGACCAGCGAATATCAATCGTCACGAGCAGGTCGAGCTGCTGCAAAATACCCAACCAAGCCTGCGCATTGCCATAGCCCGCACCGGGATTGCTGGCATAGACAATGAGCCCGCACAAATCGCCGGCAAGAATCGACTGGCCGATGGTCGTGCACAGGCCGCGCACCGGATCGACCAGCGGATAGCGCTCGGACCCCAGCTTGGACATACGCGGCACCGGCGGCGTCGCAAAGCGCGCGGGATCAAGGTCGCCCAGCGCAAGCGGCGTGGGCGGATTGAGGGCACCGCCCGCGTGCCCGATGCAGCCCAGCAGCACATCGACCAGGCAGATGGCGCGCGCCGTCTGGGTGCTGTTGGCATACGCAATGCCGATGCCACCGTGAAAGCCCGCATCGACCACGGCGGCAGGCGCGACCGCAGCCAGATCGCGCGCCGTGGCGACAATCTCTGCGGCCGGCACGTCGCACATCGACTCGGCCCACTCGGGCGTCCAAGCACGGGCCGCCTGCGCCAGCTCGTCAAAACCCGTGGTATAGCGGGTCACGAACTCGTGGTCATACAGGTCCTCGGCAATCAAGACATGCGCAATACCCAACAGCAGCGCCAAGTCGCAGCCCGGGCGCACGCGCAACCAGCGGTCGGCAAGTGCAGCCGAGCCGCTGCGCCGGGGGTCAACCACGATAATCTTCGCCCCACGGCGACGGGCATCGTTGAGCGCATCAACGGCCCCCATCGTCGACGAATCGACAATGGAACGCCCCAAATACATGATGCAATCGGTATGTGCCAGGTCGGAGGCGGGACTGTAGCCCAGGCTGTGCTCCCAGCCGGTAAGTCGGCTTACCTCGCAGGCACCGTCGGCTCCGTATACGTTGGGCGAGCCCAGCGCATGCATAAAGCGATACGCCCAGTAGCGGTCGAACGAGGGCACACCGAGCGTCATGCCCAGCGCACGCGGACCACGCTCGTCAATAATCCACCCAAGGCGCGCCGCGATCTGCGCGAACGCCTCGTCCCACGAAATCGCATCGAACCCCGAGCCATCAGCTCGTCGGCGCATGGGGTGCACGATGCGATCGCGCTCGTCAAACGGCATGTCCAGGCGATGCCGCCCGCGGGCGCACAGGGCACGCGCCGCGCATGGATGCCCCGGCACCGGCAACTCGGCCACCACGCGACCGTCCTCAACGCGGGCCGCAAAGGCGCAATCGGCATAGCATCCCCCGCATGTGGTCACCACGGCGCGACCGTCACGCTTCACAGCAGATGCCATCTCGATTACCCCTTTCACCAGCCAAACACAACAGGTCAACAGCCCGGCAACGAGCCCCAGACCAAAAAAGCCTCCCGCACGGCAACGCCCCGCGGGAGGCCCAACGTCAAACAGACGGTATCTTACGCCTCGGACTTCTTGGCGTAGATAAACCAGTAGCCGAGCGCGACCAGAACCGCACCGCCCACAATGTTGCCCAGCGTGGCAGCGGACAGGTTAAACGCAATGCCCGCAACGTTGAGCGCATCGGCGCCGGCGACGTCGGCACCATAGCCGCACGCGTGCATCACGGCACCCATGGGCAAAAAGTACATGTTAGCGACACAGTGCTCAAAACCGCAGGCCACAAAGGCAGCGATGGGCAGCAGAATGCCCACAACCTTATCGACCACGGTCTTGCCGGCGGTACCGATCCACACGGCCAGGCATACAAAGATGTTGCACAGGATGCCGCGGAAGAAGATCGTCACCCAGTCGATCGTCACCTTGCCAGCGGCGACGCTCACCATGGAATTGGCGACCGCCTCGCCGTTGAGCTTATAGATGCCGGCCATGTACACCAAAAAGACGATGAACAGGGCACCGACAAAATTGCCGACCCACACGACGACCCAGGCCTTGAGCATCTGAGCCAGGGTGATCTTTTTGCTCTTGAGCGCACAGACCATAAGCGAATTGCCGGTAAACAGCTCGGCGCCGCACACCAGTACCAGCACCAGGCCCAGGCAAAAGCACAGGCCGCCCACGACGCGCTGGGCACCCCAGCCCAGCGTGTTGTCGCTCAAAAACACCGTAAAGAACAGGCCGCCGAAGGCAATGAACGCACCGGCGAACATTGCCAACAGAAAGGCCTTAGCGACCGGCAGGTTGGCCTTGGTCACGCCGGCGGCCTCGGTCTTGGCCTCGATCGCGGCGGGCGCCAGGCAATCGGGAGCGGGATACTCCACCTTGGAATCTGCCATGTCAATCACTTCTTTCCTAATCAGCAGGGACAAGTGAACCTATTGCTCTTGCCCCAAGCGGACAAAGTGGGAAAAGTCGTTGGCGGCCACGGCGTCGTACACGGCGTCGACGGCGTCAAAGACTTCCGGGGACATGGGGTTATAGAACTCCGTGTCGCCCGGCTGAATCCCGACGAAGACGATATCATCGCACGATTGCTCAATCTCTTCGATCAGAATCGACAAGGGAAGCGAATGCGTGGTGAACATCGACTTGCGGGCCACATCGCGCTTGTCGAGCAAACGGATGGACCCGACGGGCAGCGCCATGTCGGCGGCATCGACCAAGACCAGGCGAGGCGGACGCTCGCGCTTGACCTCGATGATGTCATCCTCGGGCGTTTGGCCACCGTCGATGGTGTACCAACCGGCAATGGGCGCGTCCTCCATCTTTTTGGAGAGCACGGGGCCGGCGGCATCGTCGGCACGCAACACGCTTCCCGCCGTGAGCACAATGCCCGCAAACGGGGCGCCGTTCACACGTCCGTCCACAACGCAACCCATTACTGCAACCTCCCCGTCAGATACACGCCCGACACATCGCGCACGCGCTCCACCAGATCGCGAAACTTCATCAGAAACGCGACCTGCTGGGCATGTAAGCCAAAGTCGTCGTCGAACACCGAGATGCCGGCCTTGGCCGACCCGCGAAAACCGCGCTCGTCGAGCAGCGCATCGCAGGCCTCGAGCAGCGACGGCACCGCCGCCTTGTCGAGCTGGCACTCACCAAAGGAGCGGATGGCCTCAAACTTGGTCTTGGCCTCCCCCTCCGGCAGCGCGTCGATAAGCGTATAGAACACATCCACCGGCACCGACAGGCGCGGCTCAAAGCAGTCGAGCACGCCGGTGTGGTGGCCCACGGCGAGCGTGTAGTACAGCACGTCGCAGGCCTCCTGGGGAACGTCTTCCTCGGTCTCCACAAACTTACGCGTGAGCTCGTAAAAGACCACCTGGTCGGGCGCATGGCCCAGGGAAGGGTCGGCGACGCCCTCGGCAGCCTCGTCGCTTGCGCGCGAGGCATCGCCAAAGGAGCCGCCGAGCATGCCGGGGCCCGCAAAGTAACCAGAGCGGTCCGTGAGCTCCATCTAGCGACCTCCGGCCAGCACCAGATCCTGCAGCGCCGAGTACACCTCGACGCGGCGCGGATCGTCCTGCTTGTCGATGAGCAGCGCCATGGCACCGCGGATATCGCCCTTGGGCGCGCCCTCGAGCGTATCCATAAACTCGTTAGCCAGGTCGCGGCCATAACGGTAGCCGCTCATGGCGCGAGCCTCGCGCTCGATGGCAACACGCAGCTTGTACGGCACGCCGGAGTGCAGGATATCAGCCTGCTCGCCGGCGGCCTCCACCGTGGTCTCGGCATGGAGCTTTTGGTCCAGCAGGCCGAGCGCCATAGCAAAGCCGTAGATGGTCTGCGCAGGGCTGGGCGGGCAGCCGGGGATGTAGACATCGACGGGCAGAATCTTGTCCGTGCCGCCCCAGACGCAGTAGTTGTCGTAGAAGATGCCACCGGTGCAGCCGCACGCGCCATAGGACACCACGATCTTGGGATCGGGCGCGGCCTCAAAGGCGCGCAGGGCCGGCATGCGCATGGCACGCGTTACGGCGCCGGTGTACAGCAGCACATCGGCGTGACGGGGCGAGGGCACGACCTTGATGCCAAAGCGCTCGACGTCGAAGACGGGCGTGATGGAACCAAAGATCTCGATCTCGCAGCCGTTGCAGCCGCCGCAGTCAACACGGTAGACGTACACCGAGCGCTTGATCTTCTTAAGAAGGGTCGCCTTGGCCTTCTCGATGCTCTCGTCGAGCTCGATCTTGGTCGGGCGGTACTGAAGCCGCTCGGGCAAAAGCGTGGGTTCGGCCATGGTTACTCCTCCTTCGTATCAAAATTCATGATGATGCCCTCGACCGGTGCAGGACCGGCGGGAATCTCGGGCGCATCGGGGTTGAGCTCGCGGTCGATATACTCCGGGTTCACGCCGTGGCCGCCCAGATACTCCATGCCGGGGCCCTGGGGCTCACCGGACGCAAGCGTCTCGTTGGCAGCCATGCCGCGCGCGTTGCCGGTCTTGACGGCCGAGGCGGCGCGCAGAGCGTCGAGCTCGCGCTTGCACTCCTGGCACATGCCGACGGTACGGGCGGCCTGCTCGGCCTCCATGCCGCCGGCCTTTTGCAGCAGGCGCTTGGCGTAGTCGATCTCCTTGTGCGGGGCAAACGGCTTGCCGCAACGCGAGCAGTGCTCGAGCGTGTAGACGCTCTTGCTGGTGAGGTCGTCCTTACTCATGACGGCCAGCTCAAACTCCTCGGTGAGCTTGATGGCCTCCATGGGGCAGGCTTCCTCGCAGCGGCCGCAAAAGATGCAGCGACCGTAGTCGATCGACCAGGTGATGGTATCGGCCGCAAGGTCGGTGTCCATGCGCATGGCATCGGCCGGGCACGCCACGCCGCAGGCACCGCAGGCGATGCAGAGCTCGGCATTGTGCTCGGGCTTGCCGCGCATGTCCTTGTTGGTGGGGAACGGCGCAAACGGGTACTTGACCGTCGCGTCGCCGGCCTTGGCGTTAATCTTCCAAAGCTTCAGCATATTAGAGCGCCTCCTCATCGAGCGGAGCGGCCATGGTGCCCTCGCCCGCAAGCGGCGACTTGTCGCGCCAGACGTTCTCGAACTGCTCCTTGTCGAGCACGTGGTCGCGCTTGGCGGCAACATCGGTCACCGTCACGCGGTCGGTGCAGGAGTAGCACGGGTCGAGCGAGCCGACGATCAGCGCCGCATCGCCCACGGTGTTGCCGCGGAACATGTAGCGCAGGACCGGCCAGTTGCTGTACGTGGCGGCCTTGGCGCGCCAGCGGTAGCACTTCTGGTTATTGCCGAGCATGGCCCAGTGCACGTCCTCGCCGCGCGGCGCCTCGGTGGCACCGATGGCGTACTTGTGCGGGGTGTACTCCCAATCCGTGGTGAGGATGGGGCCCGACGGGCAGTTCTCGAGCATGGTCTCGATCATGTCGATCGAATCGTAGACCTCCTGAATGCGGACGGCGGTACGGCCGAAAGCATCGCAGGTGTCGGCCGTGGCGGCATGCATCTTTTGGATGTCCGGATCGGCGTAGCCGTCGAAGGGATGGTCAAAGCGCACGTCGCGGGCATAACCCGAGCCACGCATGAGCGGGCCAACCGGCGAGAAGTCGCGTGCGATCTTGCGATCCAAGATGCCGATGCCACTCGTACGCTCAATAAAGTTGGGCGTGGAGAGCAAGACGTCGACGAGCTCGGTGACCTCGGAGCGCAGCTGGTGGATGGTCGTGAGCGTGGAAAGCTTCTGCTCGGCCAGGATATCGCGACGCACGCCACCGATCACATTGAGACCGTAGGTCTTGCGGTGACCGGAGAGCTTCTCGGCCAGGTCCATGGACTTCTCGCGGACGCGGAAGAACTGCTGGAAGCCGGAGTCGAAGCCCGTGTAGTGCGATGCGAGGCCAATATTGAGCAGATGCGAGTGCAGACGCTCGACCTCGAGCATGATGGCGCGGATGTATTGGGCGCGCGGCGGAACATGAATGCCCTGGGCGCGCTCGACGGCCTCGGCATAGGCCACCGAGTGGGCGCAGCCGCAGATGCCGCAGATGCGGTCGGCGAGGAACGTCACGGCGTCATAGTTCAGGCGCGTCTCGGCGACCTTCTCCATGCCGCGGTGCACGTAGAACAGACGGTAGTCGGCGTCCACGATCGTCTCGCCCTCAACGAACAGGCGGAAGTGGCCGGGCTCGTCGGAGGTAATGTGCAGCGGGCCCATGGGGACGAGCGTGGTCTCCTTGCCCTTGGTATCGGCCAAGAACTCGTAGTTTTCCATGTCGCTCGCGGGAGCGGGACGGAAACGGTAGTCCATGGAGTCCTTGCGCAGCGGATACAGGCCGCTGGGCCAATCGTCGGGCAGCACCAGGCGGCGACGATCGGGCAGACCCTCGGGAATCAGACCAAACATGTCGCGAAGCTCGCGCTCGCCCCACACGCAGGCGGGGACGAACGGCGTCACGGACGGGAACGTCATCTTGGCGGGATCGACCTCGGTGCGCACGGTCACCCAGCCGGGGTCCTCCCCCTCCATGGAGATGACGTAGTACACGGCGTAGCGACCGCACAGGCTGCGCTCGTCGTTGCCGATGATCACGGGAATCCAGCCGTAACGCTCGTAATACAGGTAGTGGACGGCCTCGGGCAGCTTGTCCTGCTTGACGGTGATCGTCAGCTGGTCCTCGCACTGCCATTCGACCTTCTCGATAGCGCCCGGCACTGCAGCGCGCAGGGCCTCGACGTGGCTTTCGCAGCGACGAGCGTAGTCCTTCTTTTCAGGTTCTGCCATGGTGCTAATTCACCTCACTTGTCTTGGTCTGGGAACTGAACACCATGCGGTAGAGAGGGGCCTCGTGGAGCTCTTCGACGCTCTGGTTCAAAACGACGGACGTTGCATCCTCGACGCCGCTCGTGATGGCGACCGGGGTGGCGATACCGAACCACATGACCACGATCGCGAGGGCGATCTCGGGGATGATCATGAGGGCGGGCACCTCGTGGCGCTTCATGCCCTCGGGCGCCTTGCCGAAGATGGACTTGAGCGCGATGCCGGTAAGGGCGAAGTACACGCCGGTGAGGCCGATGGCCACGAGCACGACCACCCAGATGGGACCGGACTGAACGCCGGCCACGAAGGTGAGGAACTCGGAGATGAACAGGGCGAACGGCGGGAAGGCGGCGAGCGCGAGCAGGGCGATGATGGTGAGCGCTGCCGTGACGGGAGCGATCTCGACGACGCCCTTGATCTTGTTCAGGTCGCGGGTGTGGTAGATGTGCTGGATGTTACCGGCCATGCAGAAGGCGAGCGCCTTCGTGAAGCCGTGGAAGATGCAGTGCAGCAGGCAGGCGGCGATACCGAGCGGGCCACCGATACCCAGGCACAGCGCGACCACGCCGACGTTGTCGACGGAGGAGTACGCGAAGCGGCGCTTGATATCGTCCTGCTTGAAGATGCACAGGGCAGCCACCAGGATGGACAGCGTGCCCAGGATGAGCAGGAGCGTTCGCGGATAGGTGTCGCCCACCGTGATGATGGACAGGGAGTAGAAGCGGATGATCACCAGCATGGCGCACTTGAGCAGCACGCCCGAGAGCAGCGCGGAGACCGGGCTCGGAGCCTGGGAGTGCGCGTCGGGCAGCCAGGTGTGCATGGGGAACAGGCCCGCCTTGGTGCCGAAGCCGATGACAATGAACGCGAACGCGAGGCGCACGAGCATCGGGTCGAACTGGTCGGCGTAGGGCATGATGGAGGTGAGGAAGGCGGCCTCATGCGCGTTGGGCATGATATCGGCGGCGTTCGCGTAGATGAGCAGCGTGCCGAACAGGCCGAAGGCCACACCGGCGGTGCAGACCATCGCGTACTTCCAAGACGCCTCGAGCGCCTGCTTGTTCTTGTAGATGCCCACGAGGAACACGGTCGACAGCGTAGTGGCCTCGACCGCCGCCCAGGTGAGGATGATGTTGTTGGACAGGCAGGCGAGCAGCATCGTGAAGACGAACAGGCTGAACAGCGCGTAGTACTGCTTGGTGCGCTCGGCCGGCATGGTCTTCTCCTCGATATCGATCTTGATATAGGAGATGGAGTACACGCCGGTGATGAACCCGATGATGCCTACCAGAAGGACGAAGATCGACGAGAGCGAATCGAGATGGAGCCACAGGCCCAAAGCGTCGATATTCTGCCCGCTCGAGAGCATGGTTCCCGCGGTGACGACCGAAAGGACAAGGGTCGCCGCGACGGAGATGGTGTTGAGCCCCGCGAAGACGTTGTAGGACGTCGTCTTGGGGAGCGCAGCCATAATCAGGGAGAACACGAGAGGACAAGCGAGCAGGGCGACCGTCAGCATTGAAACATCCATGGCCTACCCTTTCAATTCGGTCAGGTCGTGGGAGTCGAGCGACTTGGTGTCGTTCCAAATCCTCACGACGACGGCGGACATGATGATGACGGCGAAGATGGCGTCGGTGGCGATGCCGATCTCGATGATCTCGGGGGCCGTGGGCGCGAGCAGAGCGAGCGTCACGTGGCTACCGTTCTCCATAAGGCAGTACCCGAAGATCTGCTTGAGGATGTTGCGCTGGGAGATGATGCACGTGAGGCCGACGAAGAAGTGCGCGAAGCTGATGGCGAGGGCCGGAGTGGCCACCTCGGCGGTGGGCAGGCTCAGGCGCGTGACCACCGCGAAGCAGACGGCCACCTCCAGACCGGTGAGGATGATGGTCCAGGCCGGCTTGATGGAGGAGGTCAGCGTGCTATCGGCAGGCGAACCCATCTTCTTGTAGGCACGGTTGAGAATGAACGGAACGAGGATCACCTTGGTGACGAAGGCCGACGCGGCCCACATGAGAAGCTCGGTGGCACCGGTGGTGAGGCCCAGGGTGAGCAGCACGCCCACCAGGACAACCGACTGGATCGCGTACCACTTGATGGCGGACGGGATGGTCTTCGAGACGACCACCATGGTGGAGGTCACGATCAGAAGACCGCCCAGGATATTGACTAACGAATAACCCATGTCCTACCTCCTAACCCATCCAACTAGAGGACAGAGGACCGGCGACGACGACCATGATCATGAGGACGACGAACACGAACGCCATGGCGCGCGGAAGGGGCTGGCCGGCGGCCACGGTCTCGCTCGGCTCACCGGGCAGGACCTTACCCATCCAACGCAGGAACCATGCGAAGGTGGCGACGGTCTCGACGACCATGACGCACACGAGGACAAAGATGACCGTGTTGGTAGCACCAACCGCGAAGCCACCGGAAATGATCTGGAACTTGGAAAAGAACGTGCTCATGGGGGGCACGCCGGCGATAGCGGTCGCGGCGACCGCAAAGCCCACGCCCGTGACCGGGTACTTCTTCATGAGGCCCTGGATCTTGGGCAGCATACGGGTTCCCAGCGTGAAGCTGAGAGAGCCAGCGATGAGGAAGAACAGGGTCTTGGTGAACGCGTGGTTGAAGATGTGCTCGACGGCGCCGTTAAACGCCATCTGGCTTCCGAACACGGAGAGGCCCAGGCCAAAGAACACGTAGGCGAGCTGCGCGATCGTCGAGAAGGCGAGCAGGCGCTTCATATCCTTCTGGGGCAGGTACATGAGGAAGCCGAAGAGCATGGTCACGACGGCGTCGATGATGGCGACCCAACCGACGATCTCGGGGATATCGCCGGCGCTCGCAAGAGCGCGGGCGAACACGCACACGCCGACCTTAACCATGGACGCGCCATGAAGGTAGGCGGAAACGGGCGTGGGGGCCTCCATTGCGGAGGGCAGCCACATGTAGAGCGGGAACTGGGCGGACTTGGCCCAAGCAGCGAACAGGATGAGCAGCAGCACGACGGTCTTCATACCGGAATCGAGCTGGGAGATCGCGCTCAGCGCGAACGTGCCGGTTCCGGCGAACAGGAAGGCCGCGCCGATGTAGAGTCCCAGAGCGCCGATATGGGTGATGATGAGCGCCTTCATACCGGCCTTCTTGGCCGTGGGCGTCATGTAGTAGCTGATGAGGCCCCAGGAGCACACACCGGTGATCTCGAAGAAAACGAGCTGGCCGACGATGGTGGAGCTGTAGGCGAGACCGGCCATGGCGCCGATGAACGTGGAGAAGTACACGTAGAAGCGACGACGGGGCGCGTCGGGATGCTCCTTATTCTTATCGCTCATGTACGGGAACGAATAGATGACGACGAGCAGGCCGATAGCGACGAACGCGGGTGCGAGCAGCGTGCTCATCCGGTCGAATATGAAGCCCATGACCAAGGTCTGGCCCATACTCGCCCAGGTTACATCGACCGCGTTCATGCCGTTTCCGGCAAACGTCGCGGCCAAGCCAACGGAAGCGACCGTGGCGATGCCGCCGGCAAAGGCGCAGATCCATTTAGCGTAGGGACGCGGCAGCATGACGATGAGCAGGGAGCCCAGCATGGGGACGGCGATCGCCACCATGGCAAAGAGGGACAAGCTCGATTCGATTGACATAGTTTCTCCCTTCTCCCTACACGCCTACGACGACGAAGACGAACGCGAGGACCGCGATGCCGACGACGGCCCAGGTCTGGTTACCGAGCACCTTGAAGCGCGAACGGGAAACGGAGTTCTCGAGCACGCCGCAGACGACGAAATCGACCAGGCACTTGACGAGGAAGACGACGGCGCCCACGAGAGCGGTGACGCCGATGGTCGCGGGCTCTCCCCAGGGGATGAAGATGGAGGTGAACCAAGCGACGACCACGACCTGCTTCATGCCCATGGCGAGCTTCATCATGGCCAGGGACGGGCCGGAGAGCTCGGCGAGCGGGCCCTCCTGGAGCTCCTGCTCGGCTTCGGCCTGATCGAACGGAAGCTTGCCGAGCTCCATGTAACAGGCGGCCGCGAAGGCGACGCCGGCGAGGATAACGGCGACGACGCTCGAGACGTTGCCCGTAACGATGTGCTGACCCATGGTCGCAATGTCCGTGGAGCCGCACACGATGGCGACGGTGAACAGCGCGATGAGCATGGACGGCTCGATGAGCACGCTCATGAGGAGCTCGCGGATACCGCCGAAGCCCGCGTAGGCGTTGGAGGAATCCACGCCGGACAGCGCGAAGAAGAAGCGGGACAGCGCGAGCGCGTACATGATGGTGATGGCGTCACCAAAGACGGGCATGGGGCTCTGGAGCGTGAACATGGGCAGGCCCATGGCGAGCATAAACGACACCGCGAGGAACAGCGGCGGCATGATGCGCAGCACGAAGCTCGAGTCGGAACTCACGGACTCGGGACGCGCCATGAGCTTCGCGAGGTCCCGGTAATCCTGAAGGATGGACGGACCGCGGCGATTGTGCATCTTCGCGCGAATCACACGGGCGAGGCCGGAGAAGAAGGGCGCGACCAGCATGACCACGAGGCCCTGCGCCATCGCAAGAACGATGTTCATAATATCCTCTCCCCTCTCTAGACCATGACCACGGCGAGCACGAGGAAGACCACGAGCGCCGCGACGATGTAGCAGATGTATACGGAGTAGTTGCCGCCCTCGATCTTGGAGGCGAGGCCGGCCAGCTTGTCGGCACCCTCGCTCGGTGCATCGACCAGGAAACGGTCGGGCAGGGGCTCGACGCCCTGGGCGACACCGGTGAGCTTCTGGAACACGTGCGCGATGGACCAGCAGATCTTGGTGCATACCTCGCGCAGGGTGTAGAGCGGGCCCATGAAGAGTTCGACGTCGGACGCGAAGCTCGTGGCGACGACGGGCATGTGCTCGTTGGGCTCGTAGCCGCACGCCCAAGGGTCGGTCTTCTTAGCGGGGGCCTTGGCGCCGAGGCAGGACCTCAGCGCGAACGCGAGGTCGGTGAGGACCACGAGCGCGATGGCGATCGCGGGGGTGGAGGTGGCGGCACCGGAAATCTCGTTCACGAGAGACACGCCCGAGGTGGCTGTGACGGCGGAGCCGGCAAGCACGCTCTGGGCGACGTCGCCCAGAACCGGGGCGATGACCGGGGAGCCGATTCCCAGTACCACGCAGATG
Organism: Collinsella sp. AF29-7AC; assembly: GCF_003475665.1. Lineage (NCBI taxonomy): Bacteria > Bacillati > Actinomycetota > Coriobacteriia > Coriobacteriales > Coriobacteriaceae > Collinsella > Collinsella sp. AF29-7AC. Next base: position 88,324 of record NZ_QRQX01000006.1, on the reverse strand, counting down.
GCCGCGAGGAGCATCTGCGAGAACAACATCGGAGCCGGGGACTCCTTGGCGTTCGCGGCCTCCTGGGAACGAGGGCTGCTCGCGAACGAGACGCCGTAGGCCTTCACGAAGCACGTGACGGCCAGGGCACCGGTGATGGCGAGGGCGGCCGCGGAGGCGACGGCGAACACCATGACGACCGGGTCGGAGAGCGTCGAGATGTTGAACAGGGACTGGTAGGTGAACCACTCGGAAACGAAGCCGTTGAGCGGCGGGATGGCCGAGATGGCAAGGGCACCGATGAGGAAGCAGACGGCCGTGACCGGCATGCGGCGGAACAGACCGCCCATCTTCTCCATGTTGCGCGTACCCGTGGCATAGAGCAGGGAGCCCGCGCCGAGGAACAGCTCGCCCTTGAACATGGCGTGGTTGAGCGTGTGGTAGAGGGCAGCCATGAGCGCGATCGTCGCGATGACGTCGTTGCCCAGGGCGTGCGCCGTCATGGACGCGCCGACACCGAGCAAGATGATGCCGATGTTCTCGACGGAGTGATAGGCAAGCAGGCGCTTGATGTCGTGCTCGTGGAGGGCGTAGACGACACCCAGGACCGACGAGATGGATCCGAAGACCAGGACCATGAGGCCCCACCAGAGCTGGACGCCCGAACCCGCGAGCAGGTCGAGACCGACCTTGAGGATTCCCAGGATGCCGATCTTGATCATGCCGCCGGACATGAGGGCGGACACGTTGGACGGCGCCTCGGGGTGCGCCTGGGGCAGCCAGGAGTGCAGCGGGATGATACCGGCCTTCGCGCCAAATCCGAAGAACGCGAGGACGAAGCACGCGGAGGAGACGGCGGGTCCAAAGTCATGCGTACGGAAATCACTGAAGCTGAAGGAACCGCCCACGCCGTTGGTCATGAGCAGGAAGCTCGCCATGATGAGAACGAAGCCCACGTGCGCGATGACGAAGTAGAGCCAACCGCCCCTAATGGAGTTCTTGTTCTCCTCGATAACGACAAGGAAGTAGCTCGTAAGGGACATGAGCTCAAAGGCGACCAGGAACCAGAACACGTTGTCGGCGGTGATGACGAGCATCATCGAGGCGACGAAGGTGTTCATAAAGAAGCCGGCGCGCCCGACCTTGCCCGGGTACTCGTCGAAGTAGGACAGACCGTAGATGAAGCCCGCAAAGGCGAGAATCGAGATGAGGACCACGATCAGGCCCGCAAGGCCGTTGAGCAAGAGCTCGAGACGGGCGAACGGGAAGAAGAAGACCGTGTTGAGGGACGAAACGTCGCCAAGCACGGCCTCGAGGCCCGCGATGAACGAAAGCACCGCGGCGACGGCGCCGATAAGGCAGCCGGCGGTCTTGGCGGCGTTATCGGCCTTGATCAGCAGAACCGAGGCGAGCGCACCGATGCACGAGACGGCAAGCGATGCGATAAACAGCGTCATGCTATCCATTGTTTACGCTCCCTTCTGCTTTCTCGGACAGGCCCTGGGCCACAGCGGTAACGTCGACGACCGGACCGTTTTCGATCGAGCGCAGGCGCTTGGCCTCGTCGAGCTCGCGATCGGCCGCGCCGCCCATGACGGTCAGCGCCTTGGTGGGGCACGCCGCCACACAATGCGGGCCGTCCGGATCGAAGGCGCACAGGTCGCACTTGACAGCGCAGGTGTACTGGCCGGGAGCCCACGTAAGAAGGCTGCTCAGGGACTTAGGATACGAAGGCGTCGGGTCGCACATGCCTGCGACACCGGCGATAGACGTGCCATCGGGGTGGATGGCTCCGAAGGGGCACGCGATGGCGCACAGCCTGCACCCGATGCACTCCTGCTCCTTGACGTGGATGCGATCGCCATCGTGCTCGATGGCATTCACCGGGCAGACCTCGGCGCAGGGGGCACCCTCGCAATGGTGGCAGGCAAGGGCGGCCGAAATACCGCCGGTCTTCACGAGCGCCAGGCGCGGCGTATCCTGAAGACCCTGCATCCGGTGGGCGTCGGCACAGGCGGACTGACATGTTCCGCAGCCGATGCACCTCTCCGGGTTGATGTCGATGAAGCGGTTCATCCCCACTTCCTTTCACAATAACGGGCCGGGCTCCCGAACGTACGGGACGCCCGGCCCAAAAAGCCAACGAGAACGGGACTACACGATTTGGTTCACGTGCGTCTCGTCGTCGAACTTGGCGGCGCCAGGCTCAACGTCCTGGGGAGCGGCGGCGTCGACCAGAGCCTGCTTGAGCTCGGTGTACTGGCGCTCGACTTCGCCCTCGGCCCAAACCTGGTCGGCAATGGCGTCGACCTGGCAGGCGGAGAACTTGTCCTCGGGCGTGTGCGAGACCGGGTCGACCTTGTGCATGGTCAGCTCGTTGCACTTGCCGATCCACCACTGGTAGGTCATATAGACCGTGCCCTTGTTGATACGGTCGCTCACGTCGGCGCGGCTGTATACCTGGCCGCGGCGGCTGTGAATCGAGACGATGTCGCCGTTCTTGATGCCGCGCGCCTGGGCGTCCGCGGGATTCATGCGGACAAAGCCGGGCTCGTCGGCAAGCAGCGCCAGCGTCTTGCAGTTGCCGGTCATCGAGCGGCAGCTGTAGTGGCCGACCTCGCGGACGGTGCACAGGATGAGCGGGTACTCATCGTCGGGAAGCTCGGAGGGCGCCTCCCAGTCGTGCGCCATCAGGTTGGCGCGGCCGTCCTTGGTGGTGAACTTGCCACCAGCGAACATGTCGGGCGTACCGTGGTCGTTGACATCGGTGCTCTTGACGGGCCACTGGGCGTAGCCGCCCTCGGGAGCCATCTTCTCGTAGGTCGCGCCCACAAAGTTGGGGCACAGGCTAATGCACTCGTTCCAGATCTGCTCGGTGTTGTCGTAGTGCATGGGATAGCCCATACGCGTGGACAGGTCCGCGAAGATCTCCCAGTCGTGACGGCACTCGCCCTTGGGCGGAACGGCTGCGTCAAAGTGCTGGAAGCTACGGTCGGATGCGGTAAAGACACCCTCGTGCTCGCCCCAAGAGGTGGCGGGCAGGATGACGTCGGCGAGCATGGTCGTCTGCGTCATAAAGATGTCCTGGCAAATGAACAGATCCAGCTCGGAGAGCGTCTTGCGCATACCGGCCGAATCGGGCTCGGTCTGCACCGGGTCCTCGCCGTAGTTGTAGAAGCAGTGCACCTTGCCCTCGTCGACCAGGTGGCCCAGGTCGGTGAGCTTGTAGCCCTCCTCGAGCGGGAGCTTTTCCTCGGGCACGCCCCAAGCCTTGGCAAACTTGGCACGCACTGCGGAGTCGGTGACTTTCTGGTAGCCAGGGTACAGGTTGGGCAGCATGCCCATATCGCAGGAGCCCTGGACGTTATTCTGGCCACGCACGGGCGCGAGGCCGGAGTTGGGTTTGCCGATCTGGCCGGCAACGCAGGCGATGGAGGCGATGGTGTGCACCGTCTTCAGGTTCTGCTTCTGCTGGCATACGCCCATGCCCCAGCCAATGATGGCAGAGGGCTTCGCCGTGGCGTACATCTCGGCAGCTTGGTGGATCAACGCGGGCTCGACACCCGTGATGTCCTGTACGGATTCGGGAGTGTAGTTCTTGATGGTCTCCCACCACTCGTCAAAGCCGTTCGTGTGCTCGGCGACGAATTCCTTGTCGTAGAGGCCATCGTTGACCAGACAGTTGGCAAAGGCGTTGAGGAACGCAACGTTGCAACCGTTCTTGATCGGAAGGTAGAGATCGGCGATACGCGCGGTTTCGATATGGCGCGGGTCGGCGACGATGATCTTGCAACCCTTTTCTTTGGCTCGCACGATACGCCTTGCGACGATGGGGTGCGAATCGGCAGGGTTATAGCCGAAGAGGAAAATGCAGCCCGCATCCTCCATACCGGGGATGGAGCATGACATGCAACCTGAACCAACCGTGTCCATCAGACCGAGGACAGTAGGGCCGTGTCAAGTACGGGCGCAGTTGTCCACGCTGTGGGTGCCGATGCACGCACGCGTAAACTTCTGCATGACGTAGTTCGCCTCATTGCCGCCGCCTCGCGAAGAGCCGGTGGTCATGACAGCGTTAGGACCATATTCGTCAATTATGGCCTGCATCTTAGATGCGGTGAAATCCAGTGCCTCGTCCCAGCTTACGCGCTCAAGATCCGCGCCCTTGGTGCGGCGGATCATCGGGTGCAGTACGCGAGGAGTCAAGATCTTGGTGTCGTTGATGAAGTCGTAGCCACTCATGCCCTTAAGGCACAGCTCGCCCTGATTGGTGATGCCGTTGAGCGGTTCGGTACCCACGACCTGGCCGTTTTGGACCAGGAGGTTAAACTGGCAACCGGCGCCGCAGTACGGGCAGATCACTTTATGCTTCTCCATAACACCCTCCTTCCTTTCTCTGCTACCGATTAATCGGTACGTATTTGACAATCTTTGGGCCTGTATGGCCGCCCGCCTACGCCTCGTTTTCGATGGTGGCGCGGGCACGCTCGGCAGTCAGTTCTGCCAGGCGCTCCTCGTCTACCAGGGTGAGGCCCTTGGTCGGGCACGCCTCGGCACACGCCGGACCGCCGGGACGGTCCACGCACAGGTCGCACTTGAGCACGAAGCTCTTAGTCTGCGAACCCACGCGCACGTCGCCCATCAAGACGGGGACCTGCGTGGTCGCCACGCTCACGGCACCAAAGGGGCAGGCCATGACGCAGCTCTTGCAGCCGATGCAGTTGTCCTCGTTGACGCCGATACGATGGTTCTTTGGATCAAAGAACAAGGCGCCCGTGGGGCAGGCCTTGGCGCACGGAGCATCCTCGCAGTGATGGCACGCCACCGGTGCGGAGATCTCGTACGTACGCGTCACGCGCAGGCGCGGCGCGGCGATGTTGCCGGGGATGTCGTGTGCCTCGATGCACGCTGCCATGCAGGTTTGACACCCAATGCAGCGCGAGGAATCGGCTACGACTCGTTTATTGCCCATGTTGTTCACTCCCTCCTGAATCCCATGCTGGAGAGATCCTGTCGACGTTGCCCCAAGCAGCCCGTGGCCTGGCATCGGCGTATCGAATGCATGCGGCGAAACAGGCACTCGGTAGAATTTCTCCAACGGTATACAAGTTGAATATACGCAGTTGCAGGGGGTAAGCTTGAGCATAGGCCCTGCAATACGGGTGTATTGCAGGAGTTTGGGCTGGTTAGGATTATTCTCAATAGGATATAAAGGCGAGTGTATTACACGCGTACGCTGCAGAGATTTTTACGCGCTCTCGTTTTGGATGTACTACGCTTGTATTCGTGTTAATGGTTATCAACTTGAGTGAAATAAAGTAATCGTTATAAGATGCTCAAGTATCGGCACATGCCGCATTTGACCGACTGTATTGCACGCTCATTAAGGGGGCCAGTGATGTCATCGACTCAAAAACGAGCCATCCTGCAGGTGCGCATTCGCGAGGAAGACAAGCAGCATGCCGAACGTCTCTACGACGCCATGGGCACATCGCTCGCCGAGGCCGTACGTCTATTTGTCGCGCAGAGCATTTTGATGCGCAAGCTCCCCTTTCAGCCGGTCGCCGTGCGCTCAAAGGACGGCACCGCCGCCTATGGATCGCTCAAAGCATATGGGGACCCCAATCGCCGCTCCAAGGAGCGCAATGTCTGGATTGAATACCTTGCTACAGAAAGCGACGATTCGATTTTGGGTCCCGAGGAAGTAGATATCCATGAGTAGCACCATCATCGACGAGACCGTCATCCTACGCTACCTGCTTGACGACGACGAAGTTCTGTCACCGCGCGCCGCCAAGGTCATCGCCACCCGCACCGCTCGTGTCTACCCCGAAATCATCACGCGCGTCGTGGTCACGCTGCGCGACGTCTATAAGGTTCCCCGCGTTGAGATTGCTGCGGCCATGAAAAGGCTGCTCGATGACGTCATGGTCGACGAGCCCACCGTTGTCGCCCTTGCCATCAAACTCTTTGGCAAGACCCATATGGACTTTACCGACTGCCTCCTCGCAACCCGAACCGCCATCTACAACGATGATGTCGTGAGCTTTGGCAAGCCCATCATCCAAGGCATGATCGATTACCGCCGCAAGCGCCAAACCGCCGCCGAAGCCCGCAGCCGCAGCATCGACTCCACCATCGACAAGCTCCGCCACCGCCCCCGCAGCTAACCCCATCCCCTCCTAAGTTGCGGTGCGGGATCGATTTCCGTCACCCGGCACACTTATGAAAATGGCTCTGTTCCCAAAAGGAAGCAGAGCCATTCATCTATCTTGTGGAGCGGGCGACGGGAATCGAACCCGCGTCATCAGCTTGGAAGGCTGGGGTTCTACCATTGAACTACGCCCGCAAGATATGGTCGGGACGACAGGATTTGAACCTGCGACATCCTGCTCCCAAAGCAGGCGCGCTACCAAACTGCGCCACGTCCCGAAGGTGTTGAGCAGCTAAGGTCTAAACCTTGCGTGTCCCAAAGCGAAGGAAATTATAGGGGAGACTCCCCGCCCGTGCAAGCGCAGAAACCCTAGCTCCTCGAATGTGCGACAAACTTGCTGTGGAGCAGACCGATCACAAAGGCAACTACGGCGACCGGCGCCCACGCGGCACCGATGTCTGCCAGCGGCAGCACATCAAACGGTAGCCACGCTCCAGCAAAGAACGCATCGCGGACCGAGGTGATCACGCTCTGCACAGCGACTACGCCGCCGACCCAGACCCACACCTGCGGATGAGCGTCACAAAAGCCGTGCACCAGGCCCATAAGCACCAGCACAATGGCAACGGGGTACAAAGCGTTGAGCATGGGCACCGAGAACATAAGGATCACGTCGAGGCCCACGTTGGAGAGCACGCACGAAAACGCTGCGAACACAAAGGCGAGAACCGCAAAGGGACGGCGCATGGCCTCCTCAGAGGCCTCCGCTCCCCCTTCGACCACATACGTCTCGCAGAAGTAACGCGAGCAGCAGCTGATGAGGCCGATGCACACGTTCATGCAGGCGAGGAAAAAGATCGCAAAGACCACGACCGTGCCGGCAAGCCCAAAATGCATGGAGGCCGAACGGGCGAGGATGGCGGCGCCGTTGGTAGCGTCGGGCATCACGGTGCCGAGCTGCATACCGGCAAGGCCCAAGCCGCAGTAGATGATGGCCATGAGCACGCCGGCGATAACACCGGAACGCGAGATCTCGAAGGCCACGCGCTTGTCATCGGTAACACCCAGCTCGTGGATGGTCTCGGCGATGATGATGCCGAAGGCAAGTGACGCGAGCAGGTCCATGGTCTGATAGCCAGTCAGAAAGCCCTGCACAGCGGCGCCTGCATCGTAAGGGGCCTGCGGCGCGGCAGCCGGTCCCAGCGGCGAGATCACGGCAGCACCCACGACCAGCACGATGAGCGCAATGAGCGCAGGGCCCGTAATGCGGCCGAGCACGCGCGTGATGACGCCTGGACGTAGCGTGAGCGCAAACGCGACGACGAAGAACCCGATGGCAAACACCAGACGTGCCGTGCCGAGCGAAACGCCCTCGGGTAGCAGCGGCACCAGCATTTCGAACGCCGTAGAGCTTGTGCGCGGAATGGCCAGGCACGGACCGATGGCCAGGTAGACCGCCGCAACGAAGAATTCGCCAAACTTAGGATGCACACGCCCGGCCAGCTCTCGGGCCGTGCCAGCGAGCGCGACGGCGATAAATCCCATAACGGGCAGACCGATAGCGGCAATCAAAAAGCCGATCATGGCAACCGGCGTGGCAGAACCTGCCTGCAGCGCCAGCAGCGGCGGAATAATGAGGTTACCGGCGCCAAAGAGCATCGAGAACAGCGCAATGCCGACGGTAACGACATGGTCGGAACGCAGACCGCGCGGGGCGGATGAAGCCATAGGCACACCTTTCGGGTCGAAACAAAAACGGGACGGGCAAAATACCCGTCCCGCAAGTATAAACGGTCCAGCAGCTTTAGCAGGCTAAATTGCGCAGAGCATCGATAGCCGTGTCGACTTCTTCGGTCGTGTTGAAATACCCAAACGAGAAGCGGACGACACCCTGGCGCTCGGTATCTAACGCACGGTGCATGAGCGGAGCGCAATGGGCACCGGGGCGCGTCGCAATCCCCCACCCTTGCATGAGCGCGTCCGAGATCTCGGCCGAGTCGATATCACCCACGTTGAGTGAGACGATCGCCGAGCGCACGGGCTGGTCAAACGCACCGTAGAGCGCAATGCCGGAGATTTCGCGAGCACCGGCGAGGAAGCGCTCTGCAAGCGAGCGCTCATGCGCCGCAATCGCCTCGACCCCGCCTTGCGCCTCGATAAAGTCGAGACCGGCAGAAAGTCCCGCGATGCCGTGGCCGTTGAGCGTGCCCGCCTCAAGACGCGTGGGCCACTCAAGTGGCTGCAGTGGGTCAAAGCTGTGCACGCCCGTGCCGCCCATGGCCCACGGAGACACGTCAATGCCCTCCGCCACGGCCAGGCCGCCGGTGCCTTGGGGTCCCATGAGCCCCTTGTGGCCGGTAAAGCACACAATGTCGAGCCCCATGGCATGCATATCGATACGCGCCGTGCCGGCAGACTGAGAGGCATCGACGATCACCAGCGCACCGGCCGCATGGGCCATGGCCGCCACGCGCGCAATGTCGACCGCGTTGCCGGTCACATTTGAGGCGTGCGTCACCACCACGGCACGCGTACCGGGCGTGACTAGCCGCTCGAGCTCGTCGTAGTCGAGCGCGCCGTTCGCGTCGCAACCCGCATGCTCAACCGTCACACCCTGCTCTGCCGCCAAGCGATTGAGCGGACGTAGCACGGAGTTGTGCTCGAGCACCGTCGTGACCACGCGGTCGCCGGGGCGCACCACGCCACAGATGGCGGTGTTGAGCGCCGCCGTAGAGTTGGGCGTAAAGCACACATGGTCCGCCCTCGGGCAACCTAAAAGGCGCGCGAGCTTGGCACGGCAACCGTGAATCGTACGAGCGGCATCGAGGGCACCCGACGTGGCGCCGCGCCCGGCATTGCCGAGCGAGCACATCGCCTGCGTCACGGCATCGATGACCGTCTGCGGCTTGTGCATGGTCGTCGCCGCGTTATCCAGGTAGATCATCGCACGACCTCCCACATATCAATCACGGTATAGCCCTCGGTGGGAACGCCCGCCGCGGCGAGTTCGCCGCGCAGCAGCTCCTCATCGGCAGGCAACGCTTTCCACGCCAGACCACAGCCGGCAGCGACCTCCCCGGGCACGGGAATCGTTCGCCCGGGAAGGCCGCGCTCGATGCACAGGGACTCGCAGCCCATGGCGGCCGCCGTGGTGGGAAACGTGATGACAAGCGCCGGGCGCTTCTCCCTCATGGCAACTCCAACCAATACGCTACGGGCGCACGACGCGCACGGCCTGCTCCATCTTCTCCACGATCACGTACATGTTGGTGACCTCGCCCACCGCAAGCTGGTCTTTAATGCCATAGTGGTCGAGGCAGGTGCCACAGGTGAGGATTTCGACGCCCTGCTCAGCCAGCCCCTTCAGGTCGTCGAGCACCGGAGAGCCCTCGACGGTGAGCTTGGCTCCGCCGTTGTAGAACAGCATGGTCGCGGGCAGCTCCTCCTGCTGCGTCACGGCAAAGATGAAGGCCTTCATGAGCTTGTGGCCCAGCTCGTCGTCGCCGCGGCCCATGCAGTCGGTGTAGACGGAAATGACGAGCTCGCCCTTGCCGGTGCTGGCACCACAGAAGGCAGCGCCATCCTGCTCGGGATCGGCCACGGCAATGGCGCCAGAGGTCGCCACGGTCACGTGCCACTCAGCGTCAGAAACCTTCTCGACCGAGGCCGTGCAGCCCTTCTCCTGCGCCATCTTGGAGATGTTCTTGACGGCGGTCTCGTTATCGACCGAGGTCACCACGGCACCCTCGCCGTCAAGCTGTTTGAGCGCCTTAAGCGTCTTGACAACGGGCAGCGGGCAGGCATCGCCCATGGCATTGACTTCAATCTTGGTAGACATAGCAAATTCCTTTCGAAAGAGCCGTTCTAGAGAACGGCAAACAGTTACATAAACGTGCGGGCTAGCGAACAACGCGGACGGCAGGACCGCCCGGCTCCGCCTCGCACACGCGCCCGACAACGGCCGCGATGCGCCCCTCGGCATGCAGGCGACGCGCAAGCCCATCCACATCGGCAGCAGGCGCCGCGATGAGCAAACCGCCCGAGGTCTGCGGATCGTACAGCGCATCCAACATGCCCGGCTCCAGGTCCTCGTCGGCAGCCACGCGCGGGCCAAAGAAGTCCTGGTTGCGGTAGGCACCGGCAGGAATAATGCCCAGACGCGCCATATCGAGCACCTGGTCAAAGAGCGGCACCGCCCCCGACGTAAGTTCAATCTGCACGCCCGAGCCCTCGGCCATCTCGCACGCATGCCCGATCAGGCCAAAGCCCGTGATGTCGGTGCAGCCGTGAAGCTCGAGTCCCTCGGCCAGGCGAATCGGGGCCTCGTTGAGGGTACGCATCGAGTCAAACATGGCTGCGGCCTCGTCCTGCTCGATGAGCTCGCCCTTAATGGCCGTGGTGATGATGCCCGAGCCGATCGCCTTGGTCAGCAGCAGAACATCGCCCACGCGTGCGCCGCTGTTGGCGAGCATGCGGTCGAGCGAGACAAAGCCGCTCACGGACAGGCCGTACTTGGGCTCGTCGTCGTTGATGGTATGGCCGCCCGCGATAGAGCAACCGGCCTCGACGCACTTATCGGCACCGCCTGCCAAAATCTTGCCGGCAACCTCAACACCCAGGCAACTGGGTATGCAGAGCAGGTTCATGGCATGGCTCGGCCGCCCGCCCATGGCGTAGATGTCCGACAGCGAGTTGGCCGCGGCAATCTGACCGAACAGAAACGGGTCGTCGACCATCGGCGGGAAGAAGTCGATGGACTGCACGAGACCCAAGTTCTCGCCAACGCGGAAGACGCTCGCATCGTCGGAGGTATCGAACCCCACGAGTAGGTTGTCGTTATGCACATTGGGCAAGTCGCCCAGGACCTGGGCGAGGGCTCCAGGAGCCAACTTAGCGGCTCAACCGCTCGCGGCAGTCATAGACGTGAGCCTCATGGTGTCCTTAGCCATACGAACCCCCTTCCAACAAATCAACGACTTTAAGTATACGCGCCAGGCACGCTTCCCAAGAGGCCGCCGACGGCTCGAACGTCGGAGGCGGCGCCGCAAGCGCCTGCGCGATAGCATCTGCCAGTGCGCGCTCAAACAACGGAAGGTCGGCCGCCACGGGCGTGTCGACATCCGTCATACGCGGCGACGCCACCCACGTCACGGGAGCACCGGGAAGCATCGCCTCCATCCAGGGACGAACGCCGGGCAAATCGGTCGCCACAACTTTGCAGCCGCACGCGAGGGCCTCGATCGTCACGAGCGGCAGACCCTCGTAAAACGAAGGCAGCACAAAGACGTCGGAACTGCGGTAGGCACGCACGAGACCATCGCCATCCAGGCGCCCCGCCAGCGTCACCGGCACATCCGAGGCCGCGGTCAAGCGCTCGATACGCGCGTACTCGGCATCGTCCCCGCGGCCGCCCACAAGTACCAAGCCAGATGGGCGGACGCCATCGTCAATCGGCAATGACACGGCTCGAACCAGCGACTCGACGCCCTTTTTAAAGCAAATCTTACCCACGTACACAAGCGACCCCGGCTGCCTCGCCACGCTTGCGTCGCGGCAGAAGACGCGATGGTCGTAGCCCGTCCCAATCACGTGGATGCGATCGGCATCGACGCCGCACACCAGGCCAATCTGCTCAGCCTGCTCAGCATGGAGCGCAAAGACGGCATCGAGCCGACGAACCGCACTTACGATGCGATCGCGCTCGAGCGCATGCGAACGCAGCTGGCGCAGGTCGGTCGAATGACACACGGCAACAACCGGCACGCCTCGGACGCACTCGCGCGCCAATGCGGTCACCAGATACAGGTGATGGCAGAGCACCAGATCGGGCCGAAACTCAGCCACCGCCCGATCGATTGCAGCAGCAAATGCCCGCTCAAATGCCTTGAGCATCGAAGGCGTCAGATCACGATAGCGTGTGGAGGGATAGGGCATGACATCGGACATGCCACAGATGGGAAACGGCAGCTCGGGCGACTCGAACGGTACGGCAAACACGGCAGCACGCCGGTCCAGCTCGCCTTGGGTATCACCCGGTGCCGCGCCGCAAAGCACGGCGGCGCGATGCCCCGTCTCGATCTGCTCGCGTACGAGCGCGGCAAGGTAGGTGCCGCTGCCAGTGCTATCTGGTTTTTGTGCCGAGATATTGAGGATGCGCATGTCGCGGTACACCCCTAGGCCAAGGCGGCGGCGCGGACAGCCGCGCCGATCGCTCCGGCAAAGCGAGCCTGGGGCGAGGTGGTCACCGGCGACCCCAGTAGCTCGCCCAACCGCTCCACCACGAAGGCGTTCTCGCACAGGCCACCGGTCAGGTAGTACGGGGCGCCCGCGGCCTGCCCGGCCATGGTCGCCACGCGCGAGACCACGCTGTCGATCACGCCACGCGCAATGTTCTCGCGCGGCTCACCGCGTCCGATCAGGCTGATAACCTCGCTTTCGGCAAACACGGTGCACATGCTGGAAATCTTGGTAGGCTCGCCGGTGCGGGCGAGGTCTGCCATCTGCTGCTGGGTAATACCCAAGCGGTCGGCCATGATCTCCAGAAAGCGCCCCGTGCCGGCGGCGCACTTGTCGTTCATGGCGAACTTGACCACGCGGCCGCCCTTGAGTTGGATGACCTTGGTATCCTGGCCGCCCACGTCGATCACCGTGCCCTGCTCGCCAAACAGGCGGACCGCACCGGCACCATGGCAGGTGATCTCGGTCACTACCTTGTTGGCATAGGGCACCGCGACACGGCCGTAGCCAGTCGCGACCACGCGAACATCGTCGCCCGTCACGTCATAGCCGGCTGCAGCGAGCTCACCGCGGAGGCGCTCGGCCGCATCGACCGAGGAGAACCCGGTTGGCTGCACGCACGTCCACGCCACCGAACCCTCCCCATCGACCACAGCAGCCTTAGCCGCCGTAGACCCGATATCGATCCCGATCCCTATCATGGCTCTCTCCAAATCTAAACATCAAAGGTAGCGGCGCGTTCAGGCGCCTTGGCATCCTCCCTCACATGTAACAAAGGGACAGTCCCTTTGTCACATACCGTCACCTACAGGGTTTCGATGAAGGCAGCGATGCGCGTCTCGATCTGGCCCATGTCGCCGTTGCTGTAGTCGGTCTCAATCTTCATGTACGGAATGCCCGCACCCTCGACAGCTTCCTGCATGCGTGCGCTCTCCACGTTAAAGGTATGGCACGCCTGGAGCACGCTCTCCACTACGCCATCGACGTGATACTTCTCGCACATGGCCAGCGTGTTTTCCATACGACCGTCGTTGGGCGTCATGACCGAGCAGTTGATATCCAGGTAGCGGTCGGCGATGGCGCGCAGGATATCGGGAGCCTCCGGGTCGATCATCATGGCCGCCGTGCGCTCGCCCGAGCAGTCGTCCATGCACACGACCACACCGCCGTTGAACTCGATAGTACGGCCGATCTTGTTGATCACGCCGCCCACCGGGCAGCCAGTGATCAGAATGCGCTTGGCATCCGCCGCAACCGGGCGCTCGCCCGCGTCGTAGGTCTCGCGCAGCTTGGCAACCTTTTGCTCCAGCTGCTGCGTATAGGCCTCGATATCAAAGCTGAACGTACCGGCGAACATGGTGCTCATCAGGTCAACGCCGCTCATGGCAGCCGGCTGGTTGGCCTGCAGCGCAAACATCTCGAGCTGGGCCGCACGCAGACGGTTGCGACGACGGACGGCAGCGCGCAGGTCATCGTCGGTAATCGTGATGCCGTAGAAGCCCTCGAGCTCCTCCTTGAGCAGGCGGCACTCCTCGTACCAGCCTTTACGCTCGTAGGCGCGATCGCGACCCTGCGGAAGATGCAGAATGTGCGTGCGCTTGAGCTCGTTGAGCAGTTCGTACATCTTCTTCTTGCCGTCGCAGGTGGTCTCGCCGATGATCATGTCGCTAAAGTACGTAAACGGGCACTTTTGCGAGTAGGCAAAGCCGTACGTCGATTTGATGAGCGGACACAGATTTGCCGGCAGCACCTTCTCGGCCTCGGGAATCACCTCGTCGGATGTACCGCACAAGGCCACACTTGCAGCGCCCGCGGCATCGATAATCTCGAGCGGCGTATAGCTGCACAAATAGCCGACCAGGCGATTACCCGCCTGCTTATAATCCTTGACGCGAATAAACGCCGCCTTGCGTTGCTCGTTGAACTCCTCAAACGTGGACGGCAACGGCTGCTCAATATTTTCCGACATATAACTCCTTAACAAACCTTTTAACCAACCAAGGAAACGGCTTTCCCAGGTGCCCGAGGTTGCCGTGAAAGAGGAGCGTCGCGTACTTTGGTACGCAAGCGACGGTTTGAACAGCAAGATCGGGTGCCTGGGGAAGCCGCCGGAACGAATAGTCCTAAATGGTTTCCAAGAAAGCCTCAATCCTGGTTTGCAGTTGGCCTGCATCCTCGCCGGCGTAGTCGGTCGTGATGTGCATAAATGGAATGCCTGCCTCCTCGGCGGCCTTCTCCACGGCAAACGACTCCATCTCGTAGAGCGTGCAGAACTGCAGGGCCACGTCGACGATGCCGTCGGCGTGCAGGTCCTTGGCCATCTGGACAATGTCCTTCATGCGCTGGTCGTTGGGCGTAAAGACGGCGCAGTTGATCTTAAAGTAGCGCTCGGCGATGGCATCGAGCATCTCGTCAACCGTCTCACCGGACTCGTCGACCAGGTCCTTGTAATAGCGCGAACCCGTGCAGGACTCCTCGCCTACCACAACGCCGCCGGCCTTCTCGATGAGGTTGAACAGCTTCCAGTTGGGCACGGCCATGGGCGTGCCGGTATACAGGATGCGCTTGGTCCCCTTGGGCGCCACGCCCTCGCCGGCCTCGACACGCTGCTCGCACTCAGCCGCCATATCGTTGATGGCCCCGGTCAGACGCGGCGTGTCGTCCATAAAGGCGGCCTGAACGGTCAGCAGGCTGTCGAGACCGCTGATGGGCGCTGGGTCGGCAGCGCGCGTGGCAGCGAGGCGCTGCAGGGCACGGCGCTTCTCATTGACGGCGTGGATGGCGGCTTTCAGACGCTCAGGCGTAATCGTGACGCCGCACTCTTCCTCGATCTTGGCGGCGAGCTTCTTGACCTCGGCCTTCCAGGTCACAAGCGTCGACTCGTCGTGTACGTTGGGAATATCCATGACGTACATGTTCTTTTGCGTGGCAAAGAACTCGTAGGCTTTCTTCTTGCCGTCGCAGGTGTTCTCGCCTACCACCAAGTCACTCGACTCAATGTAGGGGCAGACCTCGCCCAGCTTAAAGCCGGCAAAGCTCTTGATGAGCGGACAAGTGTTGCGCGGCAAGTGCTCCTCGACCTTGTCGGTCGCCCAATCGGCACCCGAGCACAGACCCACGGGGATACCGTCGCAGGCGAGCACAATCTCCTCGGGCACGTAGACGCAGAAGCTGCCCACGATCTTGGTGGCCTCGCCGGCCTCCTTCTTGTCGAGCATCTCCTTAATACGGCCGCTGTGGATGTTGGTGGCGACAAAATCCAGGTAGGACGTGGACTTGGGGCGATTGTTCTGCGTCAGGAACATATCGCCGTACATCTGGCCCACGGCGCCCAGCAGCATGTCGTGGTCGGCAAGATTCATGCCGAGGCTCTCCCACATCGGATGGAAATCAAATTCTTCAGCCATAACGGTTCCCCTCTCGAACCAAAAACGGATAACAGCGGTATCGATGCACGACGGACGGCGATTGCCCGACCGTGCTCAAACCCGGAATTTTAGGGAACCTGCTTTGCGGTCGATTATTTAGTTGTGCGTCGTCTCTCCCGGAGCCGTGAACATACCTGCTCATATGCGGCTCCGAGCCATATATAGGGCACGCGCGGCAACGCGGCGAATGCATGTCGTCTGCGGCATGTGCGCACCCTCCTTTACAAGTTGAGGTCAACTATACCAACGGTCATCGACCATGCGAACACCGTTGACATTCGTACGACAGCGTCGTGTGCCGTCGTTTAATAAATAATTATCTTGATTGATAAGAGTTTGTCATTCCTCATTCGGCGAACGGCAAAAACAAAGCCGCCGAGGCTTATATTCCCCGACGGCATTACCCGGCGCTATCGACAAACCAAATGGATCCTGCTGGCATCAAAATGCATGCGCAGCGTCTCGCCTGCTTGCGGCAGCTCGTCAACAGGCATGCGCACTTTGTTGACCTTCCACTGCAGGCGCGTCGGCGCGTCGGCGCGCGGCACGTCCAGCAGCACCAGGCGCTCAAAACGTGAATCGCTCACGCGGGCCACATGCAGGTCGTAGCTGTTGCGACCCCGCTCAGCACGGTTGTCCACATGGAAGTAGCTCGCACGAATACCCAGGTACGCCACGTTATCGGGAACCTCACGGCCCACGTTGAAGGTCATGCCCCAGTCGAGGGCCTCAACTTCTTCGTCGCCGATCTTGCGCGCGCGGCTCGTATTCTTGCAGCCCGTCAGGCGCAGCGCAGCCAAAGTTTGCGGCCGGCGGACCACGTCCTCGACGGAGCCGATCTCCTCCATATGCCCGTCGTGCATCACACAAATGCGCTCGCACAGACGGCACGCTTCGTCGATGTCGTGGCTCACGTAGAGCACGGTACGGTTGCACACATCGAACAGGTCGAGCATGTTCTGTTCGAGCGCGCTCTTAAGATAGGAATCGAGCGCGCTCATGGGCTCGTCGAACATAAAAATGCCCGGATGCGCCGCCACCATGCGCGCAAGCGCCACGCGTTGCTGCTGACCGCCCGAGAGGCGCGCGGGGTAGCGGTCGGCAAAATCGGCCAGACCGAAAATGCCCAGATAGCGCTCGGCGAGCTTTTTGCGCGCGGCGGCGTCGCCCGCATCCTTAACACCGGCGCATACGTTATCGGCCACCGTCATGTTGGGAAACAGCTGATAGTTCTGGAACAGCAGGGCGCATTTTCGCTCCTGGGGCGACAGGTTGACACCCGCCGCCGAGTCAAAAAAGGTCACGCCGTTAACGACGATCTCGCCCTCGTCGGGTGTCTCCACGCCGGCAATGCAGCGCAACGTGCAGCTCTTGCCGCAACCCGAGGCGCCCAGCAGCGCCACACGCTCCTCGCCGGCATCGAGCTGAATGTCGAGGGTAAAGCCCGGATAGCGCTTTTTGATATCCAGAACGAGCGACATGGCTTATCGACCTCCCTTTGCGACCGCGCCATCGCGCAT
This sequence comes from Collinsella sp. AF29-7AC, assembly GCF_003475665.1. Taxonomy (NCBI): domain Bacteria; kingdom Bacillati; phylum Actinomycetota; class Coriobacteriia; order Coriobacteriales; family Coriobacteriaceae; genus Collinsella; species Collinsella sp. AF29-7AC. The sequence goes on along the minus strand of NZ_QRQX01000006.1, from coordinate 71,006 downwards.
AAGCTCGGCCAGCGCCTCGCGATCGATACGCAAGGCATCACCGCCCACCGGGTCAAGCGAATCGCCCTGTCCGGCGAGCTCTTTGGCCTGCTTGCGCTCCGCGCGGGACAGGCCGCGCCCGCGGTACTTTTGCGAATGCGCCGTGTACATATTGATGAACAGGATGACCAGGAAACTGAACACGATCACGACGGCGACCCAAAAGAGGGCCACCGACGTGTTGCCGCCCATCCACTCAAAGTAGATGGCGATGGGGATGGTCTGGGTAATGCCGGCGTAGTTGCCCGCAAAGAACAGGGTGCAGCCAAACTCGCCCATGGCACGCGCGAAGGCAAGCACCGCGCCGGCGGCAATCGAAGGCCAGCCAAGCGGCATCATAAGCTTGGTAAAGATGCGACGCTCGGACCATCCCAGGGTTCGTGCGGCGTCGAGCATCTGCGTGTCGAGGCTCTCGAAGGCTCCGAGCGCTGTGCGGTAGACCAGCGGAAACGACACAACGACGGCCGAAATAACCGCCGCGGGCCAGGTAAAGACGATCGAGATGCCGTGCGAGATCAGCCACTGGCCCACCCCGGTCGAGCGGCCAAACAGCATGAGGAGCAGAAAGCCGCAGACCGTGGGCGGCAGCACCATAGGAATCGTAAAAACCGAATCGAGCAGGCCCTTGATGCGACTCGAGGTACCCATAGTCTTCCACGCGGCAAACAAGCCCAGCGCAAAGGAGATCAGCAGGGCAAGGCCGCTCGTTTTAATGGACACCCAAAACGGGCGATAGTCGATGTCGCCCAAAAAGGAAGCCAGAGAGGTCAAGGGCCCCTGCTCATCCCGCAACACGACAGACGATGCCTCTACCATTTGAGCGCTATCAAGCCAACGCGCGCCGCCCTTGGCATCACCCGAGGCCGATGCAATCACCACATAGCGGTCCCCATCCGCACCGTGCTCGTCAAAGCCATAGGTATAACCGCCGGCATCAAAAGTTGTTTCCGCCGTGACATACCAAGGAAGATCAACGTCCCCTAGCTGCGCACCTCCCATGGAGTTTGCGCTGTCGAGCTCGTAGACGAGGGCCTTGAGACCCGATACGCACTCGTTGTCCTGCGAATCCAATCCAAACTTCTCGACCGCCTTGGGCGATATCCACACCACAACGCGATCGGCAGCAGGCACCACTACAAGGTCCACGTCCTCGTCAACGGGAAACCGGTAGCCCTCAGGCTGGCCCTCCATGGCACGAGCGGTCCCCTTGGCCAACCGCTCAAAACCCTCGATCCCATAGGAAAGCCCATGAGCGGTCGCAGCAACCTGGGCCCCGTCCTCAGCGTCCCCAGCAAACGCAAATCCCGGCACCCAGCAAAGCGCGAAGGTCAAAGCACAGGCGACAAGCATGCGGAATCTATTAAGCACGAAAAGCTCCAAGCGAATACAAGGACGAAGTGAAACACAAAACGATGGAATTATCGCGCCAAGCCGCACTACTCGGAAAGCTCAAAGCCGTACTTAGCCCAAATCTTCTGAGCCTTCTTGTTGGTCAGACAGAAGTCGATAAACGCCTTGGCCTCATCGGCGTTCTCGGAGCTCTCGGCAACGGCGCCCGGGTACACGATGGGCTTGTGCGAATCCTCGGGGCACACGAAGGCCTCCTCGATGCCGTCATAGCGGAAGATATCGGAGCTGTAGACAAAACCGGCCACGCAGTCGCCCGTAGAGACGTAAGACGCAGCGGTGCCGACCTTGTCGGCCAGGGCCACCTTGTCGGCAAGCTCGGGTGCATACTCGCCGTCGTCGCCCTCGGTGCCGGTGTAGAGACCCACAGAAGCTAAGGCCTGGTTGGCGTACTTGCCGGCGGGGACGGTCTTGGCGTCGCCGATGGCGATCTTGCCGTCCAGATTCGCGACGTCGGCGATGGCCTCGATCTTGGTGTCGGAGCCCTCAGCACGAATGATCACAAGGTCGTTGACGAACATATCCTCACGGGTGTCGGTGTCGACGAGCTCGGCGGTCTCAGCATCATCCATGGTGCCCTTGGAAGCGGTAATGAGCACATCGACCGTGGCGCCGGCACGCATCTGCTCGACGAGATCGCCGGAGGCCTTAAACTGCGTGTCGGCAAAGGTAGTGCCGGTCTGGTCGGTGTAGAGCTCCTGAACCTCGGGCAGGGCCTTCTCGAGAGAGTTGGCAGCGAAGACCTGAAGCTCGACAGCTTTCTTGGAAGATGCCTTAGCAGAACCGGCATCGGAGCCAGTCGGCTCAGACGTCTTGTTGCCGGAGCAGCCGGCAAGGCCAAGGCCGGCAGCGGCGACAGCAGAGAGCGAGACGAATCCGCGGCGAGAAACCATATCGAACATGTTCAACCCTTTCGAACGGTACACCCGGGCACCTCGCCGCAGGCTTTATTCTGTAATTAGATTATACTTCGGTGCGAATAATGATTCTGAGAAATTATTCTCGTCTGAGAATATAGTTTCAGGCATGCCTACAGAATGCCGTTCCCTTGGGCGCAAATAATAGGCGGAGCAGCCGTTCAGGTCGCCCCGCCGCAGGTAAACCGCTTAGTTGGTATGTCCGCCGCCCGCTGTCATCTGAGCCGCATGCTCCAGCTGATCGCTCACGGCCTCCCAGCTTTCGCGGGCGGCCTTCGTAGAACCGGGAAAGTTTACGACAAGTGTATGACCTCGTTGCATGCAAATAGCGCGCGAGAGCATAGCGCGGTGCGTCTTGGTCATGGAGTACGCACGGATCGCCTCTGCAATACCCGGCACATCGCGGTCGCAGACGGCACGCGTCGCCTCGGGCGTCACATCGCGCATCGAAAGCCCCGTGCCGCCGCAGGTGAGCACGACATTGGCGTGGCACTCATCGGCGGCTTCCACAATGGCATCACCGATCTCGCTGACGTCGTCGCGCACAACCACATGTGAGGCGACCGTCCAGCCCTGCGCCTCGATAAGTTCCTCGAGTGCGGCTCCGGCCTCATCCTGGGCAAGATCGCGCGTGTCCGAACACGTCACGATCGATATCTTCAGCTCCATAGCATTCCTCCTACAACACGGCATCCTCAGGCAGATCGACACGAACGACGCCCACGACGTCGCCCGGCTTGAGCTCACACGGCCCTTCGTCAATACGCAGCAGACAGTTGGCCCGCTGCATCGTGCCGAGCAGCGCCGAATTCTGCGTCTTGGCCTCGGTCACCAACAGCTCACCGGTCTCGGGGTCACGCAAAACCGTGGCGCGATCGAAGAAGCGTCGGTCCTGGCGCTTCTTTACGCCGTGCGTCAATATCGCCTGCTGCACGGGACGCGTACCCTCGGCAAAGCCGCGCATCTTGCGGATCGCGCGGCGGGCGAGCATCTCAAAGCCCACATACGCCGCCGCGGGATTGCCCGAAAGCCCCAAATACGGCTTGCCCCCAAGCAGGCCAAACGTGATGGCTTTGCCGGGACGCATCGAGATGCGGTCGAAGAGCACCTCGCCCTCGCGCCGGACGAGCGCCGTCACATAGTCGTAATCGCCCGCCGAGGCACCGCCGCTCGTAATGACAAAATCGCACTCCTGCACGGCGCGATGCACGAGCTCGGCGATTGCCTGCTCATCATCGGGAGCGATGCCAAAGAACACCGGCTCGGCGCCGGCATCGAGTGCCTCGGCCATCAACGCCGACGAGTTGGAGTCGCGAATCTGCCCGCGCGCCGGCAGCTCACCCGGCGCGACCAGCTCCGTGCCCAGCGAGATAATGCCCACACGCGGCGCAGCATGCACCTTCACGCTCGCATACCCGGCGCTCGCCAGCAGGCCAGCGCCGGCCGGGGCCACAACCTCGCCGGCGTGCATCACAACATCGCCGACATGGGCCTCCTCGGCGGCAGAGCGAACGTTCTCCCCTACCTTGGCAGGCGCCGAGAAGCTCACGTGCGAGCCCTCGTTGCCGTCGCCGTCAAGCACCTCGACGATCTCGTATTTCACCACGGCATCGGCACCTTCGGGTACCGGCGCGCCCGTCATGATGCGGACCGTCTCGCCCACGCCGACCACGCCCTCAAAGACATGGCCCGCGGCCTCGTGTCCGACAACGTCGAGCGTCACCGGCACCTCGCCAGATGCCTGCGCCAAGTCCGCCGAGCGCACGGCATATCCGTCCATAGCGCTGTTGGCAAACGGCGAAATGTCGATATCGGCCACCGCGTCCTCTGCCAAGGGAAGACCGGCGGCCTGCCACACGGGAATCTCGACAACTTCGGTGCGATTCACGTGCGACAAGACGATCGCCTGTGCGTCCTCCAACGGAATGAGTTTCTCAGCCATATGCACCTCTTAATGCCACGGCGCACAACGGGAGCGCCGATTCTTTATGCTTGTCTCAGTATAATCCCCCGACGCACGACCGCGACTCGGCCTGTACCCGCAAATACACCTGTCGGTTGCAAGCCGCGAAACAGAATGGAAACCAACCCACCGGCTCGTCGCGTTTACCGCGTTTTATAATGCTCGTGTTGCAACCCAAAAAGAGGAACGTATGGCTTTTACCGACAAACCCGAAAGCGCAAACGAGGCGCAGGACCATTCCCAGCCGCTCGACGACGGCGGCCTTTTCTCCCTTAACGACGTCATCATGGCAGGCAGGCAACAGCTCACCCGCTCCGAGCATCTCTTGGCTGCCGACACGCGCCGCAACGCCCGCAACCTACTCGCGAGCGCCAAGCTGCTCGTGCTCGTAGTTATCGTCTCGCTCGCCATGGGCGTTGCCGCTTGGGCGTTTTTGGCCTCGCTGAATATCGCGACCGACTATCGCGAGCACCATGAGTGGATTTACGCGCTGCTCCCCGTTGTGGGCGTTGCCACCGCATGGGTGTACAAAAACCACGGCCTCGCCGCCAAGCGTGGCAACAACCTGGTCATCGACTCCGCTCTGGGCACACGCCTCATCCATATGCGCATGGCCGTCCTCACCTTCGTCTGTTCCACGCTCACGCACCTAACGGGCGGATCGGCCGGTCGCGAGGGAGCCGCGGTGCAGATTGGCGGCACCATCGCCAGCAACATCTCGAACCTCGCCCACCTCAAAAAGCATGACCACCACGACCTCATGCTCGCCGGCATCTCGTCGGCCTTTGGAGCCGTATTCGGTTCGCCCCTTGCCGGAGCTTTCTTTGGCATGGAGATGTGCTTTATCGGCAAGATCGACTACACCGCGGGCATCTACTGTCTGGTCGCCTCGTTTACCGGCTACTTTACATCACTCGCCCTGGGTACCGAGTACGAAGTGAATGTCATCGCCAGCGTCCCCGACATGACGCCGCGGACGGTTGCCATCGTTGTTATCAGCGCCATTATCTTTGGTCTCACCGCGCGCCTCTTTGCGTGGTCGGTTCGAACCGTCAAGAACCTGTACGGTCGCTTTATCACCAATTACCTCATTCGCGCACTTATAGGCGCACTCGTGGTTTTGGCCGCCTATGCCCTCCTCGACGCCTGGGACTACGCCGGCCTTTCCACGTGGCTTTCCGGCGCCGGATTTGCAGGCAACACCACCCTGGCGGACGCAGTCATCAAGTTGGTCGTCACAGCGCTTACCCTGGGCGCGGGCTTCCAAGGCGGCGAGGTCACGCCCCTGTTTGGCATCGGTGCGGCACTCGGTGGCTGGATCGGTTGCCTTACTGGGCTCGACCCCAGTTTTCTGGCGGCTCTCGGCATGCTCGGCGTGTTCTGCGCCGGCCTCAACGTGCCCATCACCACCTGCATGATGGCCATCGACCTGTTCCACGGCACGGCCGCCGGGTTCTTTGTCATCGTGGCCTTTATCAGCTACCTAACCGGCGGACACCGCGGCGTGTACCCCGCCCAGCGCATCATCTCACCCAAGCGCCGTTCGCTTATTGTGGATGAGGGCGGTACGGTAGCGGATGCTATCGAGCGCCACAACGACCTGATAGAGTAGACGTTAGTATTCGCCGTGCAGCCACAATCGGGGGCAATTCGACCCGAGCGCGACCGCACCGTCACGTTATACGTCGGGAGTCGCCCCATGCACGCAACTGATTTTGGTCGCACGCTCATCATCGCCAACCCAGCCGCCCAGTCGGGTGCGGCGCGCGAAGTTGCCGAGCGCCTGCAACGCTTTTTGGACATGACTGCACGCGCATCCCAGTTTGACCTGGTGCTGACCGAGCGCATCGGGCACGCCAAGAAGCTGGCCGCACAGGCTCAGGGCTATCGCACCGTTATCGCCCTTGGCGGCGACGGCGTGATTCACGAGGTCGTCAACGGGCTTATGACGCAGGAAGAGACGGTTCGACCGGCGCTTGCCGTCCTGCCCGTAGGCTCCGGCAATGATTTTGCCCAGACCCTCGGTATCGACGATTTCTCCGGCAAAGATTTTGGCGCCCTGCTCACCTGCGAGCTGCAGCACCAGGATATCGGACGCATTCGCTCATGGAATCCCGCAAGCGGAAGCGGCGAGGCTTCGGTGGAGTACAACGACCAGACGCTTTCGGTCGGCATCGATGCCGCCATCGGCCTTGGCACCACCGAGCTGCGCAAAAAGACCGGCTTGACGGGCGCGCCGCTCTACACCCTCTCGGGGCTTGAGCAGTTTGGTCTGCGCTATCGCAACTACCCCATGACAGTCAGCTTTGACGGCGCGCCCGCCGAGCGCGTGCGGGCGATTATCATGGCGATTCAGCTGGGCCCCACCTATGGCTCGGGCTATCGCATCTGCCCCGATGCCGACCCCTGCGACGGCATACTCGATGTCTGCTACGCCTGCGGCCCCGTCCCCCGCGCCGTTGCCCTGCCTATGTTTCTTTCGGCCAAGGACGGCCACCACACCAAGTTGCCGCCGGTTCGTATGCGCCGCTGCCGCCATGCCGAGCTCACCTTCGAGCAGCCCGATTACCCCATCCAGGCCGACGGCGAGCCCATTGTCGCCTCGCACATCGAGGTTGACGTCCTCGGCAGCGCCCTCCAAGTTTGGCACCCCGCCCGCTAGCAAGGCCAGCGGGACAAACGGCTACTCGTCGCTGCCCGGCTTGCGACGGTTGGCCTTTTTAATGGCTTTGAAGTGCTTGTCATTAAGCCTGCGTTGGCGAGAGCGCTGGGGTACCTTGGTCTTTACGCGTCGGCGCGGTGGACGCCCGCGACGCTCAAGCTCAGCGCGCAGCTTACGCAGGCAGCTACTACGGTTTTGGAACTGACTGCGGCTCTCGCGCGCCGTCACGGTAATCCCCGAAGGGATATGTTTCATGCGCACCGCTGAATCCGTTGTGTTCACACCCTGACCACCCGGGCCCGTAGCGCGAAACACCTGCACCTCGCAATCGCGCGCCAACTCTTCGGCCGCCATCGCGGCATAGCGCGCATACTCGCGCCATCCCATCTTGTTCTCATCCATATCAACACCTCCCCTCATACAAAAAAAATGTGACAAAGGGACAGTCCCTTTGTCACATCGCATACCAATCGCTTGTGTTGCGCGCTTAGGCGAAGGTGATCTCGCCGTTCTCGCAGTCCATATCGGCAATGCGAGCCAGGCTCTCAACGCGGAAGCCGCGTTCGCGGAGCTTATCGCCACCACCCTGGAAGCCTTTCTCCACCGCAATGCCAATGCCAGCAACCTCGGCACCCGCGGCCTCACAGATCTTGATAAGACCCTCAAGTGCGCAGCCGTTGGCCAGGAAGTCATCGATGATTAGGACCTTATCGCCCTCGGACAGGAAGCGCTTGCCCACGATGACCGGGTACTCCTTCTGCTTGGTAAAGGAGTAGATGGTCGTGGCATACTGCTCGCCGTCGAGGTTAATGGACTGGGCCTTCTTGGCAAAGACCACCGGCACGCCGCCAAAATGCTGAGCTGCAATGCAGGCCATGCCAATGCCCGAAGCCTCGATCGTCAGGATCTTGTTGATCTCGACGCCCTCGAACAGACGGGCCCACTCAGCGCCCATGTGATCGAACAGCTCAACGTCGCACTGGTGGTTGAGGAAGGCATCAACCTTAAGGACGTTACCGGCCTTTACGATGCCGTCATGGCGAATACGATCCTCAAGCTCCTGCATGGCGCAACCCCTTCTCGCGGCAACGATACCGCGCGATTAATAAACGTTGTTCGATAGTCTACCACGGACCGACCCCCGCCCGTCCCACAAGCCACATCGCACCACAAACCAGTCTTTTTGGGACGGCGCGAATCGTGGCAGACGGCCTCCCAACACGCTAATGGCGGGCGCGCATCTTCACCAAACGCACCATGGCGAGCGCAAAGCCCACAGCGGCCACAGCCATGAGCACGTAGAACACCGAGCGAAAGCCGAATAAGAACACATCCGGACGGCCTGCAACGAAACTGGTCACGGCCTCGCCCATCGCCACACTCATCTGCCCATACAGGATATTCGACGCCACCGTAATACCGAGTGCCATGCCGGCGTAGCGCGCCAAACTGCCCAAGCTGCCAGCAAAACCGAGCGCTTCGCGCGGAGCCGAGCCCATGTACAGGGAGTTATTGGGGCTCTGGAAAATCGACGTGCCGCACGACATAAACGCGACGCAGCACACGATCACGGGGATGGAAGAGTGCTCGTCGAGCGTACTTACCGCAAAGAGACCGCACACGTACACACCCAGGCCGACCGCCGTGGGACCCTCGCAGCCAACACGGTCCGAAACCGTACCCGAAAGCGGCCCGATAAAGGCATTTACCATCGGCAGCGCCAAAAAGAGCAGTCCGGAAATATCGGAGCTAAAGCCATGAGCATCCTGGAAATAGAACGGCAGCACAAACTCAGATGCACCGATGCCGATAAACACAATAAGCATGCATGCCAAGTTAATCGTAAAAGCCGAACTCGCAAAGCAGCGACGCGCGGCCTCCGCCAGCGACATGGGGCGCTCACCGGCCTCCGGCTTAACATGCGGCAGTGTGTAAAGCCCCACGATAAACGAGATGACGCCAATGGGCAGGTTGATGAGGAAGATGCTCTCCCAGGGAAAGCTTGCCACCAGCATGCCGCCCAGCACGGGGCCACACATCATGCCGAGGGCCACGAAAGTCGCGAGGATACCCATGGCACGACCGCGCTCGCGCGCCGGAAACGACTCGGTGATGATACCCATGTTGTTAGCCATGGCCGCCGCGCAACCGACTCCCTGAACAATACGTGCCAGGATAAGAACCTCGAGCGAGGCCGAAAGGCCGCACAGCAGCGAGCCGACCGTAAAGACGATGACGCCCAGTTGGAATACGCCCACCTTGCCGCGCACGTCGCCCAGACGGCCAAACGGCAGCATAGCCACGCATGTCGCAAGCAGATACACCGAGCTCACCAGCTGGATGCGGTCGAGGCCCACGCCCAGCTCCTTTTGCATCACGGGCAGTGCCACGGTCACGACGGTCGAATCCAGACACGCCATAAACGTCATGATGAGCACGGTAAACAGAATCGCCCATTTGTTCTTGCCATGGGTGTCGCCCTCTAGGGCAATGTGCTCGCGGCGCAGCTGCTCTGCGGTTTTCTCCATATCCATCCTTTCGAGTGGCCCAACACAAAAACGGGGCCCCAATCGCCTGCAAACAGCCGCGATTGGGGTCCCGCCTACGGAATCGGAACGTAAAGGTCGCCGAAGCCCTCTGTCGGCATCGGCGACTTATGCGAACGCTAGCCTAGCACTGCTCGAGAGCCTGCTCAAGGTCGGCAATCAGGTCGGCCGTGTCCTCGAGGCCGCACGACAGGCGCACCATGTCGGCGGAGATGCCACAGGCGATGAGCTCCTCATCGTTCATCTGGCGATGCGTGGCGTTAGCGGGATGCAGGCAGCAAGTGCGGGCGTCGGCCACATGCGTGGCGATCTGGGCGAGCTTGAGGCTCTTCATAAAGGTCTCGGCCGCCGCGCGACCACCGTTAAAGCCAAAGCTCACGACGCCACAAGTACCGTTGGACATGTACTTCTGAGCCAGGTCATAGTACTTATCGCCCTCCAGGCCCGGATAGCTCACAAAGCGTACCTTGGGATGGCTCTGCAGGAACTTGGCAACGGCCAGGCCGTTCTCACAATGACGCGGCATGCGCACATGCAGGCTCTCGAGCGAGCTGTTCAGGAAGAAGGCCGCCTGCGGGTTCTGCATGGGGCCAAGGTCACGCATGAGCTGCGCGGTGGCCTTGGTGATGAAGGCACCCTCGCGACCGAACTTCTCGGCATAGGTCACGCCATGGTAGCTCTCATCGGGCGTGGTGAGACCCGGGAACTTGTCAGCATGGGCCATCCAGTCAAACTGACCGTGATCGACAATCACACCGCCCAGGTAGGCCGCGTGACCGTCCATGTACTTGGTCGTGGAGTGCGTGACGATATCGGCGCCCCACTCAAAGGGACGGCACATCACGGGCGTCGGGAAGGTGTTGTCGACCATCAGCGGCACGCCGTGGTCATGCGCGGCCTTGGCAAAGCGCTCAATATCGAGCACGGCGAGGGCGGGGTTGGCGATCGTCTCGCCAAAGACGAGCTTGGTGTTGGGCCGGAAGGCTGCTTCCAGCTCCTCATCGGTGCAGTCGGGAGCAACGAACGTGCAGGTAACGCCCATGCGGCCCATGGTATGGGCAAGCAGGTTGTAGGTACCGCCGTAGATGGCAGAGCTCGCGACCACGTGATCGCCGGCACCGGCCACGTTAAAGATCGCGAGGAAGTTCGCAGCCATGCCCGAGCTCGTGAGCATCGCAGCAGTGCCGCCCTCCATCTCGCAGATCTTGGCGGCAACCAGATCACACGTGGGATTCTGCAGACGGCTGTAGAAGTAGCCCGACTCCTCCAGGTCAAACAGCTTGCCCATGTGCTCGGACGTGTCGTACTTCCACGTGGTTGACTGGTAGATAGGCACCTGACGCGGCTCTGCATCGCCCGGGCGATAACCGCCCTGAACACACGTGGTACCGATGGTCTGCTCGCTCATATCCAACTCCCTTACTTGGGTTTTGATTTTATTCGGTTCACGATACCGCTACCCCGCACCCCTCTCAACCCATCCCGCCGATAGGTTATGAGACAAATAAATCAGGGGCATTCGTCTCAGCCTTAGGCATTTATTCGATGGATATACATGAGGCATACATGAAGCTCTCGATGATTACATGCCCCGTCACGGGTACCATAGGCGGGTACACCGTGACCAAGGAGACAACGATGAAGCAAATCGATACAGCCCAGCTCGACATCACCGCCTGTCAGGCTCAGGCTGCCGAGTACCACGCCCGTGGCTTTAATTGCGCGCAGGCCGTCGCCTGCACGCTCGCACCCGCCGTCGGGCTTGACCCCCAAGTCGCCTTTACCCTCACCGAGGGCTTTGGCGCCGGCATGGGCGGCATGACCGAAACCTGCGGCGCCATCTCGGGCGCCGTGGCCATCATGGGCTTTGTAATGAGCGACGGCATGGAAAACCCCAAGACCAAGGGCCAGACCTACAAGCTGTCGCGCGAAATCGCCAAGCGTTTTGGCGAGAAGAACACGACGACCGTCTGCGGCACGCTCAAGGGCGTCGGATCGGACAAGGGTCCGCTCCGCAGCTGTCCCGGCTGCATCGACGATGCCGTCGAAATCGCCTGCGATATGCTAAAGCAGCTCGCTGAGTAAACGATAGCAACAGAAAACGACGGCCGGCGCGCTTGAGATTCATCCAAAAGCACGCCAGCCGTCGCCGTTAGAACTCAGCAAATTCGGGAGCGCCGACCTCAATCTCCTCACGCCCCGCCATAAGCTCGCGCATCTTGGCGCAAAACAGCTCCTGCTCCCCCGCCTTAAACGCCAAGTGAAGTGTCACGGCATCCGCGTAATCGGTATCCAAAACCTTGGCACCCGAATCCTGCGCCAAACGAAGCACCTGCTCATACTGCGGATAGGCAACATACACGTCAACCGGCACGACACTTGTCATCTCGACGATTTGCCCGGCCTCCCGAGCAGCCGCCACCGCCTCCTGTGTCGCCGTCGTATAGGCTCGTACCAGACCACCGGGCCCCAACAACGTGCCGCCAAAATAACGCGTCACAACACAGCATACGTTTTTAAGTCCCGCACCGCGCAACACCTCGAGCGTCGGCATTCCGCTCGTGCGGCTTGGCTCGCCATCATCGCTCTGGCGCTCGCGTCCATCGACCAAAATCCACGCGGGCACATTATGCCGAGCGTCATAATGACGCTTGCGAACCATCTCGATAAAAGCATTCGCCTCGTCCTCGGACTCAATATGGATCAACTGGGCAATAAACCGGCTCTTGCGGTCCACAAACTCGCCCGAAGCCTCAATATTCAATTGCAGAGTAAAATAGCTGTCCAAAAAAGCCCCTCAACAACAAGCAAAGCAACAAACAGCCTCAATAATACGGCAAAGGCCGTACCGATAACCCCGGTAAAAAGAACGGCGACGCCGATGACCAGGCAAAGGCAGCGAAACGCTAAGAACGGAACCGCCGATGATTCCGTCAACGAAAGCGAGAACCCGTCAGCGTGAGCAAGGTGCCTTGAAAGGCGAGGCCGCAACAAAAATGAGGCTATCGATGATCAGATAAAGACAGCGAGACGGCGTCAGCTGAGTCGATTTGGCCCGAAAGAGGAGGGAGCACGCCTTATGGCGGCGACCGACGAATGAGCGCCAAATCGGCCAGCTGACGCCGTCGCAGCGTCAACATAGTTGCTAAGTGGGCCTGTAAGCCGGGTTCTGTCGTGAACGGTCATTTATCTTGTCTGCACGTTACCGTGCAGCTCCACGCACGCTACCCGAACGCGGACCGGGCCGGCCCATAGCGTTCCTATTCGCGCTTGCTCCGGATGGGGCTTGCCAAGCCGCCGTGTTGCCACGACGCTGGTGGTCTCTTACACCACCGTTTCAGCTTTTCCCTTTACGCCTTGCGGCGCAGGTGGGAGTCTTCTTTTCTGCGGCGCTTTCCGTCGGATCACTCCGCCCGGCCGTTAGCCGGCATCCCGCCCTCTGGAGCCCGGACTTTCCTCACGCGTACTGCAAGCAGCACATCGCGCGACCGTCTGGCCCACTCAGCAGTGCAAAAGTGTAACACACCGTTGCCGCAGGCAATGGCACAACGCAAACGCTCGACACGATAAACCAAGAACCGCCATGCGCTACAATGGTCCTGTCGATGGGCAACGTCGTCAGTCGAGACGCGACCGCGCTCCGCACCCCTCCGTCTACTCGGTGTGTTCCCGCCTCCTCCCCGAGGCGGGATGTCGGCTTTTTTCATGCACCGACAATCCAATAGCCTGTGGACAGCCCGGCAGCATTGCGCATCTCGGTGCCAAATGCAAAAAGGGACCCGTCCATTACGGACGGATCCCTTAAAACAAGTGATCGTCAAACCGATTTACTCGGCGTCAGTCTCCTCGTCCTTCTTCTCGGAAGGCAGCGGGGTAACCTCGATCTCGACGCCCAGAGTCTCAGCAGCGGACTTCATGGACAGGGAGATACGACGACGGTCGAGGTCGATCTCCATGACCTTGACCTGAACCTTGTCGCCCACGTGGGTAACCTGAGAAGGCTGGTCGACGTGCTTGTTGGCCATCTCGGAGATGTGCACCAGGCCCTCGATGCCCTCGCCCAAGTCGACGAAAGCGCCAAACGGGACAAGCTTGGTCACAGTGCCCTCGACGATAGCGCCGACGGGGTACTTCTTGACCAGTGCGCGCCACGGATCCTCGGTGGTCTGCTTGAGACCCAGGGAGATGCGCTCGCGGTTGAGATCGACGTCGAGAACCTCGACCTCGACCTCCTGGCCGACCTTGACAACCTCGGAAGGATGGTTGACGTGGTTCCAGGAGAGCTCGGAGATGTGGATGAGGCCGTCGATACCGCCGAGGTCGACGAAGGCGCCGAAGTCGACGATGGAGGAAACGGTACCCTGGAGACGCATGCCAGACTTGAGCTTGGACAGGATCTCGGAGCGCTCGGCCTTACGGGACTCCTCGAGCACGACGCGACGGGAGAGGACGACGTTGTTGCGGTTGCGGTCCATCTCGATGACGCGGGCCTCGATGCGGGTGCCCATGTAAGAGGTGAGGTCCTTGACGCGACGGAGGTCGACGAGGGAAGCGGGCAGGAAGCCACGCAGGCCGATGTCGAGGATCAGGCCGCCCTTGACAACCTCGATAACCTCGCCCTCGACGTTCTCGCCGGAGTTGAACTTCTCCTCGATGCGGTTCCAAGCACGCTCGTACTCGGCACGCTTCTTGGACAGGACCAGACGACCGTCCTTGTCCTCCTTCTGGAGAACCAGAGCCTCGATGGGATCACCGAGTGCAACGATGTCTGCAGGGTTAGCGTCCTTGCGGATGGACAGCTCGCGGACCGGGATAACGCCCTCGGACTTGAATCCGATGTCAACGAGCACCTCGTCATGCTCGATCTTAACGACAGTGCCGTTAACGAGATCGCCCTCATCAAAGTCGGTAATCGTACCGTCGATGAGGTTGTTCATCTCCTCCTCGTTGACATCGTCAAGAGAGAAAATGGACGAGTTCTGAATCTCACTCAAAGGTGGACCCCTTTCGAACTACGGGGCCCCGATTGCTAGGACCTACAGAAGGGTGCGACAAGCACACAACGTTTAGGAACACTCGGGAGCCGACAGATACTGATGTGACGCTTATGCAATCACGTTCGTATAGGTTACGGGGAAATGAGTTCGATTTCAAGCGTGAACTGCGATTTTTTACTCGTGTGGAGACTTTTTCGTAATCTTATGAACACACGTCTCCGCAACTTGACGATAACCAGCCAGGCATTCGGCTTTGGGGTAAAGTATCCGGAGCCAACGATTCTAGATCGATTTTTCGAGAAAGGTGCCCGCGTGCTCAAAGCAGTCGTTTTCGATATGGACGAAACGCTTCTTAGCATCAACCTCAACGCGTTCATCCTTCGCTATTTTAAGGATGTCTCTTCGATGCTCGCGGATATCGGGCGCCGCAGCCGCGGTGGCACGATGGCACGCCTCGGCACCATCCTGGTCGACCTCAACGCCAATCGCCGCAGCAGCACGGACAATCGCACCAATCTTGAGTTTTACCAAGAAGAGGTCGAGCGCCGATGCGGCATTTGCCTCTCGGACCCACTTATCTACGAGGCGTTTACCTACTACGACCGCGAAGTTCTTCCGTACAAGAATGACGAACTCATCAACGCCCATGCCATGCCGGGCGCACACGCCGCGCTTCAGGCCGTACAGGACGCAGGGCTGCGCTGCGCGCTCTTTACCAACCCCAGCTTTCCGCAGGGGGCCATCGAGTGCCGCATGGGTTGGGGCGACCTGGCCGACGCCCCCTTTGAGCTCGTCACGCACATGGGAAACGCCACCCGCTGCAAGCCTGATGCCACCTACTATCTAGAGCAGCTTCAGGTGATGGGGCTCGAACCGCACGAGGTCCTTATGGTGGGCAACGATCCCAAACGCGACTTCCCTAACCCCGCCTGCGGCATTCAGACTGCCTATGTAGGCCAGGGCAAGCCCAACCGAGTCACCTGGCGCGGAACCATGGAAGGCTTCGCCCGCGACTTTAACGCCGTAGTAGAAGCCTTCTACGAACACCAAGTAGCCGACGAACTGTCCTAGCACACTTGGGTTTTGCCGATCATGATGTTGAGGATCTCGACGTCGGTATCTTTCATGCCCACACGGCCTACGTAGCCCATACTGGCGATTGTCTGCTCAACGGTATCTTGGATCAGGCCCTCGCCGGCGCGGAAGCCGCGACCCTGCATGGCCATATCATGGCCCAGAATCGCTGCATCGACGGCAGCCGAGATCTTGGCGGCACAGCTCGCCTTGGCGCCATCGCACACGATGCCGCCCACATTGCCGAGCGTATTGGAGACCGTCGCACCGATTTGCTCGCGCGTGCCACCGCACAGCCAGGTAATCGCGGCACCGGCACCGCACGCAGCGCAAATAGCGCCGCAAAACGCCGAGAGCGCACCAATGTAGCTCTTGATATGCACGGCAATGAGATCGGACAGCATCACGGCACGCACCAGGCGCTCGTGGTCGCAGCGCAGGTACTCGGCATACTCCATGACGGGCAGTGCGCAGGTAATGCCCTGATTGCCCGAGCCGCACACAATGGCGACCGGCAGCGCGCAACCGTTCATGCGGGCGTCGGACCCGGCGGCCGCACGGGCACGGGCACGGCAGGCGACGTCATCGGCACGAGCACCCAGCAGCGTACGACCCACCTCGGCGCCCCAAGCGTGCGCAAGGCCCTCGGCACTGATTGCGCCATTCAGCTCAATCTGACGCTCAACGGCAGCGCGGGCGCCCTCAATGTCACCGTCCTCGATAAAGTCGATGATGGAATCAATGGACATGGGCGTATCGGCGTTATCTGCCGCACGCTCGGCCACCACGCGCTCGGCGCAGGCGGCGCACTCCCCCGCCGACTTGCCGCATACCGGAATACCATCGAGCGTATGGCACGTGACATTAGTGTGGTGATCGGTAATCTCGACGACCGCGGTATGGCCCCCGGCCGTCGCAGTCACCTTGATGTAGAGGTTGGGCACACCCTCGACAAGCGACACATCGCAGTAGCCGGCGTCGGCGAGGAGCTCGGCCACGCGAGCGCGGTCTTCATCGTTAACGCTCTCGAGCACCTCGAGCGCGCTCTTAGCGTCGCCGCCCACGGCACCCAGCACGGCCGCGGCTTCAATACCGTGCATACCGCCCGAGTTGGGCACGGTCACGCTCTTAACGTTCTTGATAATGTTGCCCGAGCAGGCAACATCCATATGATCGGGTTCGCAGCCGAGCGTCTGGCTCGCCAGCGCCGCTGCATAGGCAACGGCAATGGGCTCGGTGCAGCCGAGTGCACAGACAAGCTCGCGGTTCAAAACATCGCAAAACGCGGCATCACGGATGGAATCGGTAGGCATAGGTATCTCCTGCTTGCATAACGGGCTGGACTCTCAAAAAAGTTGGCTCCTTTATTTGATAACAATGCATCAAAAACCGCAACCACGGTTCCGGCGGACGGCGCTCAAGCACAAATTGGCGGCATTATTCATGAGAGGCCGGTCTTGTTGCCTGCTAAAGCGTTTGACCAAAAAACGCCCGAGCGTTTACGCAAAAGTCGCGCTATCATGCAGTCGAACGCGGTAAACACCTTTAGCATTTGCGCCGCACAGACCAGAGAGGAACCATCCATGAAGATCGGTATCGGTAACGACCACGCCGCCGTCGAGCTCAAGAACATCATTTCCGAGCACCTGAAGGAGCGCGGCTGCGAGGTCGTGAACTTTGGCACCGACACCTCCGAGAGCTTCGACTACCCCATCGCCGGTTACAAAGTGGGCAAGGCCGTTGCCAACGGCGACGTTGACCTGGGTATCCTGATCTGCGGCACCGGCGTCGGGATCAGCCTGGCTGCCAACAAGGTCGAGGGCGTACGCGCCGTCGTGTGCTCCGAGCCCTTCAGCGCCAAGCTCTCGCGCATGCACAACAACACCAACGTGCTCGCCTTTGGCGCCCGCGTCGTTGGCTCCGAGCTCGCCAAGATGATCGTCGACGAGTGGCTCGACGCCGAGTTTGAGGGCGGCCGTCACGAGCGTCGCGTTAACCTCCTCAACGAGATCGACCACACGCGCGGCCTTAAGATCGTCGACGAGGCCTAAAGATTCACAAAGCCATACGACGCTACCGCCAGCCCCCGCCCGGAAGAAACATCCGGACGGGGGCTCTTTAGTAGATTTGTGGGGGTTTACCAAAAGTCTACTGGGATAAAAAGGGCGCCGCGGATGAAGTTCCGCGGCGCCCAAGCCACACGCTAACAGCTTTAAGGAGTCAAAGCTGGTTTAGCCAAAAAAGCGCTTGATCTCGATCTCGGCGTTCTCCAGGCAGTCGGAGCCGTGGATCACGTTGGCGTTGACATCGACGGCGAAGTCGCCGCGGATGGTGCCAGGAGCAGCATCAAGCGGGTTGGTGGCGCCCATAAGGGTGCGCATCTTGGAGACAGCGGAAAGACCGGAAACAACCATCTTGACGACCGGACCGCTCGTCATAAAGTCGCAGAGACCGCCAAAGAAGGGCTTGTCGGCCAGATGGGCGTAGTGCTCCTCGACGGTAGCGCGCTCGAGCGTGGTCATCTCCATGCGCTCGATGACAAGGCCGCTACGCTCAATACGAGCAACGATCTCGCCGATCTTGCGATCGCGCACCGCGTCGGGCTTAATCATGATGAAGGTCTTCTCGATAGCCATAAGGTAGCCTTTCAAGTAGGTTCGCGCGTGCCCAAGTCCCATTCCGGCACCCGCCTGGACTGCATCGTAACAGAGTTTTAGCTGCAGTTAAACAAAAAGCTGTTTATTGAAACGCTGCAATTTATTAAAGCGCTCCATATGTGTCACTTCTGTTTCGAAGCCCGATTAGAGTACCATCCGACCGCTCATCAACCACATGGAACAGAGCGGGCGGTCGGTTGCCACCCGCGAACGTACCCCCTTCACAACCTGCCCAAAGGTCCTACAGAAGTTCTCGACAAGCCCCTCCCCCATAGCAGCAAAATAGGGGCGCCCGCATCAGCAGACGCCCGTAAAGCTAAAACGATTTATCAATAAATGGACAATACGTCTTCAGCCAAACCTCTACTTTGCCCCGTGACCCATCTCGACAACCTTGGTTAGCGATCCAAACACGCCTTCGTCGGCCACGAGCTGCGCCTCGGCACGCTGCAGCTGCACGGCAACGGCGGCAGGGGCGGTACCGCCCTCGGTCGTGCGCGCGGCGACAATCGACGGGATATCGAGCGCCTCGGTAATATCGCGCTCAAAGAGCGGGCTTGCCTCCTGGAACACCTCAAACGGCAGGTCCTCAAGATTGCAGCCGCGCTTCTCACACAGCAGGACCAGGTGCCCCACCACGGCATGTGCCTCGCGGAACGGTAGACCGCGCTTTGCCAGGTAATCGGCAACATCGGTGGCGGCAAGGTGCCCCACGCCGCACTCGCGCGCCATGGCATCCTCGTTGACGGTCCAGGTCGAAATCATTCCGGCCATAACGGACAGGCACTGCATGAGCGTGTGAGCGGTATCGAGCGCGCCCTCCTTGTCCTCCTGCAAGTCCTTGTTATAAGCGAGCGGCAGGCCCTTCATGGTTACCAGCAGCTGCATCAGGTTGCCGTACACGCGACCGCTCTTACCGCGGATAAGCTCGGCAAAGTCGGGGTTCTTCTTCTGCGGCATGATGGACGAGCCGGTGGAGTAGGAGTCGGAAAGCGTGATGAAGCCAAATTCGGAGCTCGACCACAGCACGATCTCCTCGGAAAGACGCGACAGGTGCATGGCCATGACGGAGCCGGCGTAATGCAGATCGAGCAGGAAATCACGGTCGGAAACCGCATCGAGCGAGTTGGGAATCACACCCGCAAAGCCAAGCTCGGCAGCCGTCATCTGACGATCGAGTGGATAGCTCGTACCGGCAAGCGCGGCAGCACCCAGCGGGCAGTTGTCGGCGGCATCAAAGGCGGCCTTCAGGCGTGTAAAGTCGCGCGCGAACATCCAGGAATACGCCAGCAGATGATGTGACAGCAGCACGGGCTGAGCATGCTGCATGTGCGTGTAGCCCGGCAGAATCACCTTGTCGTACTTCTTGGCCGCATCCACCAGCACATGGCGCAACTCAAGATTGGCCTCCATGAGCTCCTTGGCCAACGCCTTGACACCCAGGCGCGTATCGGTCGCCACCTGGTCGTTGCGCGAACGCCCAGTATGCAAGCGCTTGCCAGCCTCGCCGATACGACGCGTCAGCTCGCTTTCGATGGACATATGAATGTCCTCGTCGTTGATATCAAAGGTGAAGTTGCCGGCATCGATATCCTGTTCGATTCCGGTCAGGCCCTCGGCAATCGCCTGCTCGTCCTCGGCGCTGATAATGCCCTGGGCCGCCAGCATCTTGGCATGTGCCTTAGATCCGGCGATATCCTGCTTATAGAGATGTTTGTCAACCGGCAACGACGCGCCAAACTCCTGCGTGACCTCGGCCACGCCTGCCTCAAAACGACCGCCCCAAAGAGCCATGGAACCGTCCCCTTTCATCAAATCCCAAAACAAGCGCCCAAAGCAATGCGCCCTGTCGCTAAAGCGATTTCTCAACCGCTAGTTTTGCATATTCCCCACCATGTGCGAGGCCATATAGCTAATTTGCAAAGAAGTGACGCGCCATGCACTTGGCGCCCAACGTCTCCCTCCGAATGTTGCCCTGCGAACCATCGATCCAGGCCTTTAGGCTCATAGGAACGTCCTCGACCTTTGCAGCATCGAACTCGGGCGCGAGGGCAAGTAAAGCATGCGCGATAGCATTGAACATAATGGATACTCCCCATATATATAGGCGCAGGGCCGTCAAATTGATAGGAGGAGCCCCGCCGGACAACCCCGGCGGGGCTCGGACTCAGCCGCAGACGCGGCATCATATATGCGGGCGGAACGTAGGGGCCACCGATGTTAAGAAGTGTCAGCAAGCATAACGAAAGGTAGGGACCCCATGCGCCCGTTATGTATCACGCGGATGGGCCGCGCGGATACCAAAGGAAGGAGGCGCTAGGCCTGGGCGGAAGCAGAGCTGGGGCCCTGGACCTTAGCCCACGTCTTGAGCGACAGCGTATCGATCTCGATAAAGCCGGCGCTGGCCTTCTCGTCAAACGTAGTGTCGCGGTCGTAGGTAGCAAGACCGTAGTCATACAGGCTAAACGGGCTCTTGCGGCCGACGACATGGCAGTTGCCCTTAAAGAACTTCAGACGGACGGTGCCGGTCACGAATTTCTGGGTGTCGGCCATAAAGGCATCGAGCGCGTTTTTGAGCGGGCTGTACCACTGGCCGTTGTACACGGCGGTGGCCCAATCCTGCTCGAGCTTAATCTTGGTCTTGAGCAGGTCGCCCTCGACGCAGATGTCCTCGAGCGCCTTGTGGGCGGTGATGAGCGTCAGGGCGCCAGGAACCTCGTAGCACTCGCGACTCTTGAGGCCCACCAGACGATCCTCGACCAAGTCGAGACGGCCAAAGCCGTTGTCACCCGAAATCTTGTTGAGGGCGATGACGATCTCGGAGAGTTTCATCTTCTTGCCATCGACGGCGACGGGCTTGCCCGCCTCAAACTCAATCTCGGTGTAGGTCGGGGTGTCCGGCGTGTCCTCGGGGTTCTTGGTCATAACCCAGGCGTCGTCGAGCGGCTCGTTCCAGGGATCCTCCAGGTGACCGCACTCGATGGCGCGACCCCACAGGTTGTCGTCGATGGAATAGGGGTTGTCGTTGGCGCCCTCGGGAACCGGCACGTTGTGGGCGTGAGCATAGGCGACCTCGTCGGGACGGCACTTAAGATCCCACTCGCGAACCGGGGCGATAACCTTAAGCTCGGGGTCGAGGGCCTTGACGGCAGCCTCAAAACGAACCTGGTCGTTACCCTTGCCGGTGCAGCCGTGAGCGACGTAGGTCGCGCCAAACTCGTGAGCGACCTCGACAAGCTTCTTGGCGAGCAACGGGCGGGACAGGGCGGAGAGCAGCGGATACTTGTTCTCGTACATAGAGTTTGCGGCGATAGCCTTAGTCAGGAACTCATCGGAGAACTCGTCGCGCAGATCGAGCACCTGGCAATCCAGAACGCCCAGGTCGAGGGCCTTCTGCTTCTTGGCGTCCAGACCGGTCTCCTCCTGGCCCACGTTGCCGCAGACACAAACAACATCGAGATTCTTCTCGTCCTGGAGCCACTTGACACATACGGATGTATCAAGACCACCGGAATATGCGAGAACGACTTTTTCCTTGCTCATGGCTGTTTCCTTTCGCCCTTGGTAGCTAGTTAGAACATCGGTCAGTTGCAAGTCATTTCGAGGTCAAAAACCGTGCAATATCAGGTTAAATAGCAAAAAGCAGCACAACATGCCCTAGAAACATGCAGCAATGTCGTGCTAAAACCCAACGACCTCAAAATGACTCTGTTGAGGCAATTCGCCCCATACGGACAGAGACGATTGTTATCGTCGTCGGGAAATTGCGCGCTGGCGTCGGATGGCATTGTCTGCAGTAGTGATGATCTTTACGAACTGCATCTGCCTCTCCTTTCACCTATCGCCGGGCGCAATTCTAATATCGTAAACGGTACCTTTTCCTCGGTAAGCGGTGCTTTTGCCGTCTCCGTTTTCGATGGTCGCTATATTACGCTAAAGTGCCTGCTGTACAAGCGACAAATTCAAATTTCTGAAAAGTTTTTTCATTAGTTTGTGAATTGCAGTGCAAGTACGCACCATTCCTGCGAAAATACGCTCGATTACATAGCAGAGGGTCATTACGCCCGAAACAATCTGGAAACGGAAAGGCGCATTTATGCAGACTTATGAATCAGACGCCAACATCGGCAACATTAAACTCATCGCCGTCGACATGGACAAGACGCTGCTCACCGACGAGCGCGTGTTGCCGCAGGGTCTTGATGAGCGTCTGGACAAGCTCGCCGACGCCGGCATCGTATTCTGCCCCGCCAGCGGACGTCCCGCTCCCAAGCTCGAGGAGATGTTCGAGGGCATCAAGAACCGCCTTGCTTTTTGTCCCGACAACGGAGCCTGCGTCATCTATCGCGGCAGCTATATCTATAAGAGCAACATCGATGTGGCGCTGTATCAGCAGGTGCTCGCTCGTGCCTCGGAGGACCCGCGCGCCGTTCCCGTCCTGTGCTGCTACGACGAGTTCTATGTTCTCGCCCGCGACCATCAATACCACGACGAGATCAGCGTCTACTACAACACAATCAACTACGTCGACACCTTTGAGGGCATTGATATCGAGTCCAATAAGATCTCGATCTTTTTCCCTGCCTACGATGCCGAGCCCGCGTTCCGCGAGACCTATAACCCCGCGTTCTCGGATCAGCTCTATGTCACCAATGCCGGCCGCGAGTGGATCGACTTTATGAACCTGGGTGTCGACAAGGGCGCCGGCGTCGCGCATCTGTGCGAGCAGTTGGGCATTGATATCGCCGATGCCGCCGCCGTGGGCGATACCTACAACGACATCCCCATGCTGGAGCGCGTCGGACACAGCTTTATCGTGGACAATGCCGAGGAGCACATGAACGCGCATGCCAAGTGGCGTATTCCGAGCAACAACGACGGGGGCGTACTGACGCTCATCGACGCCATCTTGGCGGCTCGTTAACGCAGATCGTCGGACCTGGCCGGGCGAGGCGGGTTAGTTTTTCGTTCGGTCAGGTCCTGGGCTCGCTCGGAAAGCACATTAAGTGCTTTCCGGCTCGTGCGGAATCTACGAAAAACTTACCCGCTTCGCCCGGCCAGGTCCTGCGGTGACTTGCTTGCCGCCTGGATGGCGTCTTGGCGCCTAGATACTTTGGCTGAATTTAATTGAACGAAGGACGCTCCTTGTTGATGAGGGGCGTCCTTCTGTTTTTGGTTACTTTGGAACTGTGGTTGCGTTCCTATTTCGCGTCGGCCCAGGTTATGCCGGTGCTGGCTTCGGCGATGAGGGGTACGCGTAGGTCTACGACGTGCTCCATGACGTCGCGGACCATGGCGGTAAGGCGCTCGACTTCGTTGACGGGGCACTCAAAGTCCAGTTCGTCGTGTACCTGCAAGATCATGTGGGCGGCAAAACCCTCTTCTTCCAGGCGGCGGCTTACGCGGGCCATGGCGATCTTGATGATGTCGGCCGCGGTGCCCTGCATGGGGTGGTTCATGGCCGTGCGCTCGCCAAAGCCGCGGAGTTGCGGATTTTTGGCCTTGAGCTCGGGAATATGGCGTCTGCGGCCATACATGGTCTCAGCGTAGCCCGTCTGCTTGGCACGTGCCACCACGTTGTCGAGGAACGTACGCACACCCGGGTAGGCCTCGTAGTAGCGGTCGATCATGTCGCGCGCCTCGGCCATCGAGATGTGCAGCGACTGCGACAGACCGTAGGCCTGCTGACCGTACACGATGCCAAAGTTCACGGCCTTGGCGCGGCTGCGCAGGTCGGGCGTTACCTCGGAAACCGGCACGCCAAACACGCGCGCGGCCGTCTCGGCGTGGAAGTCCTCGCCCTCGTTAAAGGCGCGCACCAGGTGCTCGTCACCCGAGAGATGCGCGAGTAGACGTAGCTCGATCTGCGAGTAGTCCACCGCCAAAAAGACGCTGCCCTCGCCCGCCGAGAACGCCGTCTTGACGGTACGCCCCAGCTCCGAGCGCGTCGGAATGTTTTGCAGATTGGGGTCGCTCGAAGACAAACGCCCCGTCGCGGTGATGGTCTGGTTGTACGTGGTGTGCACACGCCCGTCACCACGGCGCAGCGGGCCCAGCGTGTCCAGATAGGTCGACTTAATCTTGGACTTCTCACGCCAGTCCAAAATCAGGCGCACGATCTCGTGGTCGCGGGCAAGGTCGCTCAGCACCTTGGCGTTGGTCGAATAGTAGCCGCGCTTGGTCTTTTTGAGGCCCTTGGTCGGAAGTCCCATAACATCAAACAGCACGTGCGAGAGTTGCATGGGGCTGCCGATGTTAAAGGTCTCGTCGCCGGCCAGGTCGCGAATGCTGCGCTCGACCTCGGCAATCTGGGTCGCCAGGCCCTCGGACAGACTGTGCAGGCGGTCGGGGTCCACGAGCATGCCCGCGCGCTCCATCTTGGCAAGCACCGGCACGAGCGGCATCTCGATCCCATCGAACACGTTGGCGGCGTTCTCGCGGGCCATGCGGTCACGCAGCGGTGCAACCAGCGCCAGCGTCAAGGCCGCCGTGCGAGCGGCGGGCGCAGGAGCGTCCTCGCCAGCACCCTCTGCGCCGCGCGCCGCAGGCAGCGCCATCTGCAGATACGTATCGGCCAGATACACCTCGTCAAACTCGGAGCGGTCGGAATCCAACAGGTAGGCGGCAACAACGGTATCGAAGATGCGCGTGGAATCGACTGCCAGCGGATCCATGAGCTCGAGCTCAGAAGAATCGATGGGCGAAAGCTCATGCAGAAGCGCCTTCATATCCGGGCTCGCCGCACGGCCTTCCATAAACAGACGCGCGAGCACGCCGGCAATCACGCCGTGGGCGAAGTTGAAGCCCTCAACCTCAGCCGCCGCACCGCTGTCGCCCTCCTCGAGCGCAAACAGGCCCTTGGACGTCGCCAACCACAACGTGCGCGTCAGCCCAAAGAGCGCGCCCTCTTCCTTGTCATCGTCCACCACGGCGGCGACCCACTCGCCGGCATCAATCACGCGGGAGACCTCAGCCGCAACGGCACCAAGCGCGCCAGCATCGCCGGCGGCTGCGCGCAAAACGGCGGGAATCTCAAACGTGCTGGCAGCTGCCCCGCCCTCGCCGCCGATCAGCGCCAAGAAACGGTTCTGCATGGCGGTGATACCAAGCGTGCCCAGCGCCGCGGAAACCTCATCGGCGGAAAACGCCGGGAAGGACGTCGCCTCAAAATCGAGCTCAACGGGTGCATCGGTGCGGATGGTCGCCACCTTACGGCTCAGCAGCGCGTCGTCGATGTGTGCGCGCAGGTTTTCTCCCATCTTGCCCTTGACCTCGTCGGCGTGTGCGATGACCTCATCCAGGCTACCGTACTGCGCAATGAGCGCGCTCGCCTTTTTGGGGCCGATGCCCGGCACGCCGGGGATGTTGTCGGACGTGTCGCCCTTCAGACCATAAAAGTCGGGCACGAGCGCCGGCGTGATGCCGTGATACAGATCGTCCACGCTCTCGGGCGTCATGATCGCCACGTCGGACAGGCCCTTGCGGGTCGAGACCACGTTAACGTGCTCGGTCACGAGCTGATACATATCGCGATCACCGGTCACCAGCAGCATGTCGCAGCCGGCCTCCTCACCCAAGCGCGCCATGGTTCCCAGGATATCGTCGCCTTCCCAGCCCTCGGACTGCAGAATCGGCACGTTGAGCGCGGCGAGCAGCTCCTTGATCATGGGGAACTGCGCGTGCAGGTCGGGATCCATGGGCGGGCGCTGCGCCTTGTACTGCGGCAGCATCTCCATACGCACGCGCGGCTTGCCCTTGTCAAACGCCACGACAACGCCGTCGGGATTAAAGGCATCGATCATCTTGAGGAACATGTTCAGAAAACCAAAGATCGCGTTGGTGGGGCGACCGTCCGGCGCGTTCATGGTCGGCGGCACGGCGTGGAAGGCGCGATGCATGAGCGAGTTGCCGTCGATGACGGCAAAGGTACGGCGCTTTTCAGACATATTGAATACCTCGCTTTGGGCTGGGCACGGTTTGCTCACACCAGTTTACACGCTCCCCGCCCCGCGGCCACCGCACATCAGGCTTCCCTGCCGCCGCGGGCCCGCGCGTGATACGATGGCTCACGGTACATCAACCAGCACGATCGATCCGAAAGGAGCCTGCGTCATGGAGCGTCCCAGCGCATGGAAAAAGTACACGCCACAGCAGATCGAGGAGCTCGAGGAGCTTTGCCGCGGCTATAAGCAGTTTTTGAGTGAGAACAAGACCGAGCGCCTGTGCGTCAAGGCCGGTATCAAGATGGCCGAGGAGGCGGGCTACGTCAATCTGGAGACCGTGATCGCCGAGGGCCGCGCGCTCAAGGCCGGCGACAAGGTGTACGCCGCCAACCACGGCAAGGACCTCATGCTCGTCAACCTGGGCACCGCCCCGCTCGAGCAGGGCTTTAACATCCTGGGCGCCCACGTGGACTCGCCGCGCCTGGACCTCAAGCAGAACCCCGCCTTCGAGGCCGGCGACATGGCTTATCTCGACACGCACTACTATGGCGGCGTCAAGAGCTACCACTGGGTGGCCTCCCCGCTCGCGCTTGTGGGCGTCATCTGCAAAAAGGACGGCACCACCGTCGACATCAACATCGGCGACAAGGCCGACGACCCGGTCTTTACCATCTCCGACCTGCTGATCCACCTCTCGAGTGAGCAGATGGCCAAGCCCGCCAAGGACGCCGTCGACGCCGAGATCCTCGACGTGATCGTGGGCGGCCGCCCCGTCAAGTTTGACGAGGACGACAAGGACGCTCCCAAGGAGCCCGTCAAGCAGATGTTCCTGGATATCCTCAAGGAGCAGTACGACGTCGAGGAGGAGGACTTCCTCTCCGCCGAGATCGAGGTCGTGCCCTCCGGCCCCGCCCGTGACATGGGCCTCGACCGCTCCATGATTCTGGGCTATGGCCACGACGACCGTGTCTGCGCCTATCCGTCCATGCTCGCCCAGATCAACGTCGCCAACGTGGAGCGCACGAGCATCACACTCATCGTCGACAAGGAGGAGATCGGTTCCGTGGGTGCCACCGGCATGACGAGCCGCTTCTTCGAGAACACCGTCGCCGAGATCATGACGCTCGCCGGCGAGGATAGCCCGCTGGCCCTGCGCCGCGCGCTCGCCCGCAGCCGCATGCTCTCCTCCGACGTGTCCGCCGGCTTCGACCCGGGCTACGCCGGCAAGTTCGAAACCAAGAACGCAGCCTTTATGGGTCGCGGCCTGTGCTTTAACAAGTACACGGGCAGCCGCGGCAAGGGCGGCTCTAACGACGCCGACGCCGAGTATGTGGCCCTCATCCGCGACATCATGGACGAGGCCGGCGTGGACTTCCAGACCTGCGAGCTCGGTCGCGTCAACGCGGGCGGCGGCGGCACCATCGCATACATCATGGCTAAGTACGGCATGAACGTCATCGACTCTGGCGTTGCCGT
Organism: Collinsella sp. AF29-7AC; assembly: GCF_003475665.1. Lineage (NCBI taxonomy): Bacteria > Bacillati > Actinomycetota > Coriobacteriia > Coriobacteriales > Coriobacteriaceae > Collinsella > Collinsella sp. AF29-7AC. The sequence goes on along the minus strand of NZ_QRQX01000006.1, from coordinate 43,325 downwards.
CCTGTCCATGCACGCCCTGTGGGAGGTCGCCAACAAGGCCGATATCTACGAGGCCTATCGCGGCTACAAGGCCTTCATCGAGCGCGCGTAACCAACCCTTCATCAGTTGCGGTGAAATACAGACTAACCTGGCCCATAAACGGCCAAAACAGACCGTATTCCACCGCAACTTCCTTTTTGGCAGAGGAGAGTCCATGCTGCAGGTCGTCATTTCGCCCGCCAAGCAGATGCGCGCGGCCCAAGATGCTTTTGAAGTCCTGGGCATCCCACCCTTTGCGCGCGAGACGGCTCGCCTCCACCGCGCACTGCTAGATATCGAGCGGAATGAAGGCAGCGACAGCCTGCAGGCGCTATGGAACGTGAGTGACAAACTGCTGGGGCCTTGCCTCAACACCCTGCATGAGTTCGGGCCCATCCTGAAAAACGGCGATCTCGACAATCCCGCACTCGCCTGTCACCTCTCCCCTGCCGTCATGTCCTACCACGGCATTCAATACCAGAGCATGGCGCCCGAGGTGATGGATTCCGCGCAGCTCGCATGGCTGCAAAGCCACCTGTGGATCCTCTCTGGCCTCTACGGGTGCGTTCGCCCCTTTCATGCCGTGGAACCATATCGGCTGGAAATGGGCGCGAAGCTCGCCGTTGACGATGCCCCAGACCTCTACGCGTTTTGGAGCGACAAGCTCGCGCGGGCTATCGCCCCGGCAGGCTCAAACACCACGATCGTCAACCTCGCCAGCGTAGAGTACGCCAAAGCCGTTCTGCCCCATCTCGCGGGCGACGCCACGGTCGTCACGTGCCTCTTTGGCGAAGGCATCCGCAACGGCAAGCCCATCCAGCGCTCGACCGCCAGCAAAAAGGCACGTGGTTCCATGGTGCGCTGGATGGCAGAAAACAAGCTCGAGGATGTAAGCGGGCTCACCGCGTTTGACGTTGGTTATCGTCACTTTCCCGAGCTTTCAAATAAGAACACTTTGGTCTTCCTGAACGAACAGACCTTGTAGGACCACCGCTACTTTTGAATGTGCTGCCCAGGCACGGCGTCTATTCCGCCAAGCCGTCGGCTTTGGCAACTTCGTTTGTCGAGCCGTCCTGATAGGTAATCTTGACATGCTCCACCTCGGACACCGCAACACCCGTCGGGGGCTCCAAGCGCCATTCCGTCAGCGCGATATCCATAGTCGTAGGCACGTCGCCCTGATTCTTGAGCTTCACCGTCAGCGTTTTGAGCGCCGCATCATACGTCACGCGTTCGATTTCCTCACCAGGAATAGACCCACCGCTCAGCTGAAGCTGGACAAATCCATCGCGCGAATACCAATAGTCGCCCGGCGCGGCAACGGTATTGCCGCCCGTAACCTTCACTGTCATGATCGGCAGGGCATCGTCGGCCTCGAACTCCCATGCAGCGCCGCCGTGACCGCCAAACGTCCAGATACAAAAGGCAATCACCAGCACGGCAAGCACCGCAAAACCGATCGCGACAAGGCCATGGTGCGCACGGCTTTCCTCGGCCGATACATCCCATTGCGTCTCTCGATATAGATGCTTGTCTTCCATGTTCGCCTCCCCACAGGCACGCTCGTTAGGCCAATCGTACCCATTCGAGCTATACTTGAGCCCATTACATAAACGGGGAGCTTGCAGGACAGGACGGCAGGCTGAGACTGGGCGCGCCCGCCCTGACCCGCAAACCTGATATGGGTAATGCCAACGAAGGGAGCCGTGCCAATGAGCACACAGACCGAGCCCAAGCTCGTCACGCAAATCGACTTCGCCCGCGCCGGGCAGATCACGCCGCAGATGAAGGAAGTCGCCGAGCGCGAGCATCGCGACCCCGAGTACATCCGCGAGCGCGTGGCCGACGGCCGCATCGCCATTCCCGCCAACATCGTGCACATCAAAAAAGGCATGCGCGCCTTTGGTATCGGCGAGGGCCTGTCTACTAAGGTCAACGTCAACCTGGGCATCTCGGGCGATAAAGCCGATGCCGCCGAGGAATGGAAGAAGGTCAAGATCGCCGAGGACTTTGGCGCCGACGCCATCATGGACCTTTCCAACTCGGGCAAGACGCGCCAGTTCCGCCAGCAGCTCATCGACGAGACGCCGCTCATGGTGGGCACCGTCCCCATGTACGACGCCATCGGCTACATGGAAAAGCCGCTGGTCAAGCTTACCAAGGATGACCTGTTCGAGGTCGTGCGCGCGCACGCCGAGGACGGCGTGGACTTTATGACCATCCACTGCGGCATCAACAAGTCGGTCACCAAGACCTTTAAGGAGACCGGCCGCTTGATGAACATCGTGAGCCGCGGCGGCTCGCTGCTGTTTGGCTGGATGGAGGTCACCGGCAACGAAAACCCCTTCTACGAGTACTTTGACGAGCTGCTCGAGATCTGCCACGAGTACGACGTGACGATTTCGCTCGGCGACTCCTGCCGCCCGGGCTGCCTCTACGACTCCAACGACGCCACCGAGACCGCCGAGATGATCGAGCTGGGCAAGCTGTGCAAGCGCGCTTGGGCCGCCGGCGTCCAAGTCATGGTCGAGGGCCCGGGTCACATGGCGCTCGACGAGATCGCCGCCAACATGAAACTGCAGAAGCGCCTGTGCCACAACGCCCCGTTCTATGTGCTCGGGCCGCTGGTGACCGATATCGGCGTGGGTTACGACCACATCACCGCCGCCATCGGCGGCGCTATCTCCGCCAGCTCCGGCGCCGACTTCCTGTGCTACGTGACGCCGGCCGAGCACTTGTGCCTGCCCAACGCCCAAGACGTGCTCGATGGCCTCATGGCCACTAAGATTGCCGCGCACGCCGCCGATATCGCCAAGAAGGTGCCGCACGCCCGCGACATGGACGACAAGATGGGCCAGGCACGCCGCAAGCTCGACTGGGACTCCATGTGGAAGTGCGCGCTCGACCCGGTCACCGGCAAGAAGCGCTACGAGGAGTCCCCCGCCGCCACCGAGGGCACCTGCACCATGTGTGGCAAGATGTGCGCCGTCCGCACCGTCAACAAGGTGTTCGAGGGTACGACGATCGATCTCGGCATGGAGGACTAACTCGTCACCGGAGCCACAATCAGTAACATGGTGTTCGTCAATTGTTGACGTGTGAACATTTGCTCACATTTGCGTAAAGATTGCATCGCCCGCCCGGGTTCGACATAGAGTCGGCCCGGGCATCTTTATAATGCTGGCTTAAAGACCCATTTGATTCCGACCGAACAAGGGAGCAAACATGGATCGCAGTAAGGTACCTGCCGTCCTGTCCATCGCAGGATCCGATTCCAGCGGTGGCGCCGGCATTCAGGCCGACATCAAGACCATCACGGCGCACCGTCTGTATGCCGAGACGGCCATCACCGCCATCACCGCACAAAACACGCTCGGTGTCACCGCCGTGCAGAATATCTCCCCTGATATCGTCGCTGCGCAGATCGACGCCGTATTTGACGATATCCGCCCAAGCGCCGTCAAGATCGGCATGGTTTCCTCTGCCGAGATTATCGAGGTTATCGCCGACCGCCTGAGCGCCTGGAACGCGACAAACGTGGTAGTCGACCCCGTCATGGTAGCCACCTCGGGCGCACGGCTGATTGCCGAAGATGCCGCCGAGGCGCTCACCCGCCGCCTGTTCCCGCTGGCGACGGTTATCACGCCCAATATTCCCGAGGCCATGGCCCTGCTCGACTACGAGGTCGACTCCGAGCGCACGCAGCAAAATGCTGCCATGCTCCTCGCCCGCCGCTTTGGCTGCGCATCCCTCGTTAAGGGTGGGCATCTTGTCAACGAGGCCAACGATGTATTGGCCGAACCCGCGCCACTCGATGACGAGGGCAACCATCTGGGCGATCCGCTCACCACGTGGTTCCGCCACAAGCGCATCGAGACCGACAACACACACGGCACCGGCTGCACGCTTTCGTCCGCCATCGCCTGCGCGCTGGCTCAGGGCATGGATCTTGCCGACGCCGTCAACGCCGGCAAGGCCTACCTAACGGGCGCTCTCGCCGCCGGCTTTGACATGGGCAAAGGCTCTGGCCCCGTCAACCACATGTGGCAGTACTAAATAGCCAGTAACCTGCCAAAAAGAGACAGGCTACCTTGCACCAAAAACCGTCGCAACATTCGATGAAAATCGTGCAAACGCGAAATATCATTAAATGTTGCGACGGTTTGATTTTAGATAGCGGTCGAGCAAAGGACCAGAGCGCCTATTCGTCGGCGAGTTGAATTCCCAACAAACCCGAGAGTGCCAGCGCCTGCTCGGCATTGACCGTCAAGCCACGCAACTCATGGTAATCGCCCGAAACAACGGGCGCTGCAAATGTACAGCGCGACACATCAACGCCGGAAAGCGACGTCTTGAACACATCAACACGCGTCAGGTCACAGCCATCCAGGCGTATCTGACCCAGCTTGGCACCCTGAAACGCAGCCTCTCTCAGACGTGTATCGCATGCTGTCATAGGGCCAATGCGTCCCTCCGAAAGGTTCGCATAGCTCAAATCGCACGATCCAAACGACACGCTCGACAGGCGCGCCTTGAGCAAGTTGAGTCCCGGTGCCGAGCAGTCAACGAAGTCGCAGCGGCTGAGCCAGCAGCCTTCCATGTTGCAGCGGATAAAGCGACAACCGCGAAACACCACGTCGCGAAACGTCGAGCCGCTCCAGTCAACGCTATCGAACTCGCAAGATCGGAACACAACGCCATCGAAGGTCGCGCCGTTCGCCACGTCGTAGGCAAGATCCAAATCCTCAAAAGCGGTATTGGAGACGAGCTCATCGCCCTCGGCAAAGAGGTCGATGAGCTCGTCCATGCCCATATGGCAGCCAATCCGTTCGTTTACCCGGGCAAAACCACCACAAAGGTGCCTGTCCCCTTTGCGGTGGCTTGGGGTCGCGCTACTCACCGAGCATCTCTTGGAGCTTGGCTGCCACGGCATGTCCCAAGCTCTCGTGGCTTTCGGGCATCATATGCAGATAGTCGATATCGCCCGGCTCGGCAAACTCGGCGGCATTCAAAAAGTCGCAGCCAAACTGCTCGGCCACGTGCGCATAGTACTCGCCAAAATGTTCAGATGCCTCGACGGAACGCTCGTCAAAATCGGTCATATATACATCGGCGATCTGCGGCTTGATCTTGATAGGAGCCATCAGCAGGATGCGCGGGCAAGGCGCAGCGTCGGTCCACGGAAACGCGCGGACGGCGCGAATCAGCGCCATGGCGCCACGGGCGATATCGGAAGCTGTCACGTTAAAGACCGTCTTACAGTCGTTGGTACCCAGCATGATCACAATGGCGTCCAGCGGCTTATGAGCCTCGAGCAGCATCGGAAGCGCGCGAATGCCGTTGAGGTTAGTGTCCAGATGGCACATGTCGTCGCGTACCGTCGTGCGGCCGTTGAGGCCTTCTTCAATTACATGCCAGCCCTCGCCTAAGTCACGTTGGACCACGCCACACCAGCGCACATCCTGCGCATAGCGCACCGCGGTACCGTCGCGCATGCCCGCCGGATCGTAACCATAGGTGTTGCTGTCACCAAAGCACAGAACGTTTTTCATCGTAAGCTCCCCACTCAATAAAAAGCCGACAGGAGCAGCCTCTCCCGTCGGCTCGGTATATCGCATCACGAGCACCGTTTACAGGTACTTGCGCCAGTCGTCGCCATCCTCGTCATCCTCGGCAGCGGCCTGAGCCTGCTCGGCGGCACGGGCGGCTGCGGCGCGGGCGGCAACCTGAGCATAGGACTCCTCGTTTCGCTCGGGGAAGTTTGCCAGCACGTGCTCGAATTTGGCGAAGTCCTCGTCCCAGCGCGTAGAGGGCACGGCAAAGAAGACCTGCTTGACCTTGAAGTCGCCCGATGCGAGCTCCTTGCGGAAGAGCTCGGCCACGGCCTCGGCATCAAAGCCGTTGTTGTCGCTGCCCCATGCGCCCAGCACGAGCTTCTCGCGACCCAACTCGTCGCAGATGGCGAGCACAAAGCGGATGCGGTCGCGCAGGGCATCCAGCAGAGCATCGTCGCTCACGCGATACTCCTGGCGGGCGCGCTTAACGTTGGGCGCGGCGGCCACGATCACGTCGGCGTATGCATGCACGTGGTTGCGGTCGAAGCGCACCGCAGGCACCACTAGGGCACGGTTACGATAGAGCTCACAGTTGATGTTGCGGCGACGGTTCTCACCGTACCATTTACGCTGCTTATCGAGGACGTTGTACAGATACGAATCGGCGCACAGCGTGGCCTCCTGGCCCAGATAACCCTGAATATATCCACCGCCCGGATTGGTAAACGAGGCAAAGGCGAGCACGGCCATGTCGCAGAACTGCGCATAGCCGCGACCGTTATCGAGGATTGCCTGCGTGGCGGAGGCATCAAGCACAGTGACCTCGGGCAGGACCGGAGCGGGCTCCTCAGCAGGCGCGGACTCAACTTCGGCGATTTCCTCGGCAGGCTCCTCGACGGGCTCGGGCGCCGCCTCGGTCTCGGGCGCTGCCTCGACCTCGGTAGTCTCCGCGTTCTCGACGTCCTCGGCGACCTGCTCTTCGGGGGCCACAGCAGTCTGAACCTTGGCCTTCATCGCCGCGACAAAGCCGGTGGGCATGCCGTCAAACTCGCGAACACCGGCAAGCGAACGCTCGATATCCTTGGCGCAGGCCTCGGACACAGTCATCACATGGCGCTCGGCGGCCTTGGCACGGGCCTCGCGCTTGGGATTGGGCTGACCCGCTCGGTTGGACCTGTGGTTACGGTTCCTGTTGTCGACGTCTGCCATAAGTGGTCACCTTTCCTGTCGCTGCCGCTATCGGCTTTTCTCATCCATGATACCCCGCCGCGCACAAAAAAGACGGCCCCGAAGGACCGCCTTTCGCATCGTTTTACCGTGTCCGGCAGGAAGCATCGCAATGCCGCGCTTTAATCGCGACGGCCGAGGATGTTCAGAATGCGCAAGAACACGTTGATGATGTCCACGAACAGGTTGGATGCCATGAGCACGGCGTTGGGCAGCGTGGGCGGCACCGTCGTGGCAACATAGGTGTCGTAACCGATGAAGCCGGCGAACACCACGATCACGATCAGGTCGGTGATGGACTGCGAAACGCCCATGAACATCAGCACGATCTCGACCAGAATCGTGGCAAACAGGATGCCAAAACCAATGCCATACACACGCTGGAAGAACTTGGGGAAGGTCACGCCCAGCGCACCAAAGACAAAGGTGATGGCGGCCGTGGCGATAAAGGCGGTGTTAATGGTAGGCAGGTCGTAGTTGGCAAGACCAAACGACGCCGTCAGGCCAAAGGTGCTCGCAAAGACCACGTAGCCCACGAGTGACAGGCCCACGGACTGTTTGCTGGCAGCAGCCGACATCATGACCATGCCGACGATGGTCAAAATAAATGAGCCAAAGACCAGCGGCAAAGCGGCGCCGCTCATCATCATGCGCGCAAACGACATGGTGCTCGTAAAGTAAGCACCGGCGCCCATGGCGCAAAAGCCCAAAAAGATGAGAGCAGACATGACAAGGTTGTACGCGCGCGGCGACATCTCCTTGGCACGGCTTGCGCCGGTCTCGATGGGGCCATTCTGATAGCCCTGGATATCGTTCATACTTTCGTCCTTTCAAAAAGCACCGCGACGGCGCCGTAGCTGACAAGTTTCCTGCCATTGTACCCGAACGCCACGCGTTCTTACCTGCGGCGCTCGCTCTCGAGTGTTCGGTCGAACGCCCACACCCACCAACGCATCAGATGAGTCTGCGAGCCATCCGGTCGCTCGCGTGCCTGTTCTTCCAGATACAGTTCGGTCGCATGTCCGCCAAAACGAACCTTATAAGTCGCCGTACGAATGCCGTGAACCGTCAGGCCAAAACCGGTGGACGAGACAATCTCGTCAATCGTAAAGCAACGACCGTCGACCCAGCAGACGGTGACCGGCACGACCTGTCCGCCCGCGAGGATGCGAGCCACGACGTCCACATACTGCTTGTGCACGCGCCGAGTTTTGCCATCTGTCTGTCGATATTCCATGTCTCCTATTATCGAACGCATGTTTGCATATTGTAAAGCGAACAGACTGTGGTTTTGGGGTGTTGGGGCGCGCGCATGTGTCCGCATGGCGTGTTAGCAAAAAGAACACCCGCGGTCAACAGGGATAATATTCAATTTTAGTGCCAAAAAATTCACTGCTCCCATCAGAACTCGGTAAAGAAACCCGCAGGAGGTGATACGATTTATCATGTTTCTGTAACGTGCCTGCAAACTTCGAGAAAGCCCATATATGGACGTAACGTTCTCAACCTTCCTCGGCCAACTTGTGTCGAACCCAGTCCTTGCCGTCACCGTGATCCTCGCGCTCGGCGCCATCTTCGTCAATGGATGGACCGACGCACCCAACGCCATCGCGACCTGCGTCACTACGCGTTGCATGCCCGCCCGCGCCGCCATTCTCATGAGTGCCGCATTCAACTTCCTCGGCGTGCTCATCATGACGCACTTTAACGCGAGCGTCGCCAACACCATCTCCCATATTGTCGACTTTGGCGGAAACAGTACCATGGCGCTCGCCTGCCTGTGCGCGGCGCTGTTCTCCATCGTCGTCTACGGCGCCACAGCGTCGCGTTTTGGCATCCCCACCTCGCAAAGCCACAGCCTTATCGCCGGCCTGACCGGTGCCGCCATCGCCCTCGGCGGTGCGAGCAGCGTCAACGTCCACGATTGGATGAAGGTCATCTACGGCCTGGCGCTCTCCATCGGCCTGGGCTTTGTCATGGGCTGGGTCCTGTGCAAGCTCGTCTCGATTCTTTTCGCCGCCGCCAACAGGCGACGTGCCAATGTCTTCTTTAAATACGCTCAGATCGCGAGCGCTGCGGCCATGAGCTTTATGCACGGCGCGCAGGATGGACAGAAGTTCATCGGCGTGCTCTTTTTAGGCGTGGCCTTTGCCAGCGGCCAGACGAGCGTCGGCGATGCCGGCATCCCCATCTGGATTATGCTGCTATGCTCGGCCACCATGGGCATCGGCACCAGCGTGGGCGGCGAGCGCATCATCAAGTCCGTTGGCCAGAGCATGGTCAAGCTCGAAAAGTACCAGGGCTTCTCCGCCGACCTGGCGGGCGCCGCGAACCTGCTGCTTGCCACCCTTACCGGCATCCCCGTGTCCTCCACGCACATCAAGACCTGCGCCATCATGGGCGTCGGCGCCGTCAAGCGCCTTTCGGCCATCAACTTCGGCGTCGTCAAGGACATGATGTTCACCTGGTTCTTCACCTTCCCCGCCTGCGGACTCATCAGCTTTGTCATGGCCAAGCTGTTCATGATGTTCATCTAGTCAAAACGAGCGTCCATCCGGACCGCAAAACTTCGCCCACCCGTCTTCGCCTCGAAAGGACCCACTCATGGCAAAGAAACCCGATTCGTTCTACTTTGACAACTACGTCGCCTGCGCCGACCTTGCCGTCCAGGCCGCCGAGCTGCTTACCAAGATTTTCGAGAACTTCGATCCCGCGAAGATTCACGATATGCTCGACAAGATGCACGCGATCGAGCATGCGGCCGACAAGAAGCACCATGAGCTTGAGGACGCCCTGCTCACGGCCTTTATCACCCCGCTTGAGCGCGAGGACCTGGATCTGATGAGCTGCTCGCTCGACACCGTGCTCGACCGTATCGAGGGCGTCGTGCAGCGCGTCTACTTCACCAACATCCAGAGCATCCATCCCGACGCCATCGTCATCGCCCACAAGGTGACCGACGCTTGCCGCGCCATGAAGGACCTGATGGTCGAGCTGCCTAACTACCGCAAGTCCAAGACGCTGCGCGAGCTCGTCATCCAGATCAACACCATCGAGTCCGAGGCCGACGAGCTCTATATCAACGCCATGCGTAACCTGCACGTTAACGGCAAGGACCCGCTCGAGGTCATCGCTTGGCGTGACGTGTACGCCTTCCTGGAGTACTGCGCCGACTGCTGCGAGAATGTGGCCGATGTCGTGGATTCGATTGTCATGAAGAACAGTTAATTGGGGGTACGTGTCCCGGCGGCGAAGGGCCGGCCACGGTTTGCTTTCTCACTCCGGCTGCTTTGCAGAGTCGTTCGAAAGTAAACCGTGGCCGGCCCTTCGCCTTACGTACCACCATTGGGAACTTTGGCTGATAGATTTAGCGCGATGGGGGTTTGGCTGAAGGGACCTATGGTACCCGTTCGGACACTTTGGCCCTTGATGAGCGTTTGGCTGATTGCTGTTTTGGGTACTGTTTGGGTTACTTTGGGTTTGTTTGATTTATAATTGTTGGAGGGCTTGCATGTCGTATTTGGATCTGGCTCGGGGTCGTTATTCTTGTCGCGAGTTTGAGGATCGTTCTGTTGAGCAGGCTGTGGTGGATGCCATTGTTGAGGCTGGGCGTATTGCTCCTTCTGCTTGTAATAATCATCCAGCCCGTGTGATGGTGCTGGATACGCCTGAGCTGTTGGAGAAGGCTGCTGCTTGTCAGCCTCGGTTTGCTCGTGATGGGTCTATCTTTGGAGCTCCGCTTGTCTTCCTTATTTGCAGCGTTACCGATGATGCTTGGGTACGCCCGTATGACCAGATGAATTCCAGTGAAATCGATACGTCCATCGTGTGCGACCAGATGATGATGGAGGCCACCGAGCAGGGCCTGGGAACGTGCTGGGTATGCCATTTTAAGCCTGAGGTGGCACAGGAGCAGTTCAATCTGCCCAAGGGCGTCTATCCCTATCACATGCTCGTCTGTGGCTATCCCGCCGACCACATCGCCGATCCCGAGCATCGCGAGGCCCGCACTATTCCCCTCTCCAACTTCCTCCTCAAGTAGTTTTTAGACATACCTTAAAATCTACCTTTTACCACGCGCCCTTCGCCGAGTTCTGTCCTATCGCATGCAGAGCTCGGCGTTTTGTTTCCCAACCCGTATACAGCCACAAAAAAGGAGCCCGCAGGTGCGAGCTCCTCTTAAGGACACTAGATTGTAGCTCTGATGCTAGTCCAGGTCGTCGGCAGCAAAGTTGTCGATCGGGGCAAAGGGATCGGCCACGGGGACAACCGGGTCAGCGACGGGCAGCGGCTCGGCGGGAACAGTCACCGCAGGAGAAGCGGCAGAACCGACCGGCGTGGAGGCCATGAGGTCGCCCGGGAAGGAGTTCTGGGCATCGTCCATGAAGTGCTGGATGAGCTTGAGATACTCGGCCTTGAACTCCTCACGGGAAGCCTTGAGACGATCGATCTCCTCGAGCTCGGCCTGCTTTTCGGTCAGAGCCTGGCGGATAACCTCGCGGGCCTTGGCGTCAGCCTCGTTGCGGATACGCTCAGCATTCTCGTTGGCATCGTTGACGATGGTCTCAGCGGTCTGCTGGGCAGCGATCAGGGCAGCGGAAATCTGGCGCTCCTGAGCGGAGAAGTCAGGGGCGGGAGCAGCCACGGGGGCGGCAGGAACGGCTTGGGCGGTGGCATCCTGAGCCTGGGCAAGCTGAGCCTGCGCATCGGCAAGCTGCTGCTCGGTAGCAGTCAGACGACCCTTAAGGTCGACGATCTTAGCGAGCATAGCGTCAACCTCGGAGGACAGTGTCTCCAAGAAGACGTCGACCTCGGCAGGATCGTAGCCACGCTTGGCCTCAGAGAAAGTCTGAGCCTGGATGTCTGCAGGGGTAATAGCCATAACAAGTCTCCTTTTTCATCGCCTCGGCGCTACACGCCCGACGTAAGTTACTAAGTCAGTTCTACACGAGTATACCTATAAGAAGCTGCAGAACCAGCCTCTGCACCAACTGTAACGCAATAATCGCAACGACCGGCGAAAAATCGATACCGCCCATCGGCGGGATGAAACGACGGAACAGGTTGAGCCACGGACCGCACACGCTATCAAGCACCGCGGCAATATCCTGAAGCAAACCACCCTGCTTCATGGGAATCCACGTCATAAAGCAGTAGACGACAATGAGCGTGGAATAGAAGTTGAACAGCGTGTTGACCAGCTGGACGATAGTGTAGATGTTGATGGGAATCTCCTCGTCTTGTCTTTACTTAAGGTAGCCGTCGGCACGAAGCTTCTTGAGATCGGAATCTTTGACCTCGCAACCGGCGGGCAGCACCATGAACACGCGGTCGCCTACCTCCTTGACCGTGGCGCCCAGACCGCAGGCAAAGCCGTAAGAGAAGTCCAAGACGCGCTTGGCAACTTCGGTGCGTACGCCCACAAAAATCAGTGCGACAGGCTGCTTGGTGCGAACGCGGCGTACCACGGTCTCTACGTCGTCATAGCTCTCGGGGCGCAGGACATAGGCCGGCAGCTGCGGCGTGGCGTTGATGATATTGCTCGCATAGGCCGAGGCATCGCTCGGCGCAGGCGCGGGCGCAGCGGCGGCACGGGCGCGGGTGTTCTCGGCGTAGCTCGACGGCGTGTCATAGGCACCAGGACGATAACCGCTCGCAACGCTGTCCTGCGAGCGCGAAGGCGGGTTATACGTCGTGGCATGGCGGGAGTCATCGCCGACCAGCTGACCGGAGCGCGTATACACGGCAACCGACTCAGCTTCACCACGGCGCGTCTGACCAAGCAGGCCGTTGCTCGGCTCGTCTTGGGTGTAGAAGCCCTCGCCCGAAGCACCGCTGTAGCCGTTGCCCTGATAACCATCGTCATAGCCGTCATCGTAGCCGTAGTCGTCGTCCTGGCCATAACCCTGGTCGTAACCCTGCTGGCCGCCCAGGTGCATCTTATTTTTAATCTCGTCAAGGAAGCCCATGGTTGTGTCCTCTCGCGGTTTAGTGCAGGCGCCCCGATAATCAGTGCGCACTTCAGAGCCTTATTTTACTGCAAACTCCGGGCTAAATACTACCCTGCCCAGGCGAACGAGCGTAGAGCCCTCCTCAAGGGCAGGCTCAAAGTCCTCGCTCATGCCGCAGGAAAGCTCAGGCAGGTTCAAATCGGGATGCGCCGCCTCCAGCTCATCCCTCAGCTCACGAAGCCCCGCAAAGGTGCGGCGTGCCACATCCTTATTCCCCCGGGGCGCCATAGTCATAAGCCCCTGCACGCAAATTCCCTCAAGCTCCGCAAGCTCACCCGCGGCGGCGCGAATCTCATCGGGCGAAAAGCCTCCCTTCGACTCCTCACCACTCACATTGACCTCAATGAGCACACGCTGGAGGACGGCGAGCTCGCCTGCCTCAATCTTGCGGACAGCACGGCTCGAGATCGCCTGTGCCAGATGCAGCGAACCCACCGAGTGAATCAGCTCGGCTGAGCCCAGCACCGCATTGATCTTATTGGTCTGCAGGTTGCCGATCATATCGAAGCGCACCTCGGGCAGCTCCGGATGCTCCGCCAGACCCGTGAGCTTGCGAACCAGCTCCTGCGGGCGGTTCTCGGCAAAATGGCGATACCCCGCCTGGATGGCGGCAACGGTCTCATCGACACCAACGGTCTTGGACACGGCAATGAGGCGCGCGGCGTCGTGGGGGCGGCCCGCGCGATCGAGCGCCGCATAAAAACGTTCCAGAATCTGCTCGCGGCGAGCGCGCATCAAGTCCAAATAGTTATCCATTGCTAATCGCCTCCGCTGACAGCCAAACAAGTAGTCCCATGCTAACGCAAGAGCGCGGTCCCGCATGTGCAAGGCCGCGCTCACTTAGGTATTTACAATCTTTCGACGAACGGGGTCACTTACTCCTCGTCGTCCTCGCCATCGTCCTCGTCCTCAAGATGATCGAGCAGGTAGCGAAGACCCTCGCTGACCTCGTTGGCGGGCACCTTGGCAACGTAGCGCGCGTCGACGGCGGGCCTCATGATAACACCCTCGCCCGAAGGCACGCGCATGCTCTCGAGCTCATCCTCGTCCACACGGGCGATATCGCCGGCAGTCATGCGCTGTCCGGTCAAAAGGAAGGTCAGACGGCAGGCGGCATCGATAGAGATCGAGGCAATGCGATCCAAGTAGCGCGAAACCATGATGGCGCGGCGCAGGTCGTCGTAGTTGCTGTCATCGTCCATAAAGTCGCCCGTATCCATACGGTTAAAGGTGCGGAAGAACTTCTCGTATGCCGCATGCACCGGCTCGTCCTCGACGGCCAGGTTGCAAATGATGGACATGTCGTTGGTGACGAGCGCAGAAAGCGACGAGCCTAGCACCTGGTACACGGCCTCAGCCTCGGCCTCGACCGTGCCGACAAGCTCCTGGGGCAGCGAGATGTCGGCCTTGATCATATGACGCGTGGCACGGCAGATCTGACGGACCTTATCGGTCATGCGCTGCAGGTTAAAGTCGACGTAGATGATCGTCTGAAGCAGGCGGAAGTCGGAAGCAACCGGTGACTGCGTGGCGATCAGGTTGTAGCAGACGGCCTCCAGGTTGGCGCAGCGCGCGTCAATCGAAAGCGTGCGCTTCTTGGTCTTGGTGGCGAGCTTGCGGTCGTCGGTCACATAGGCCTTCACGGCATCGTGGAGGGCCAGATCGACGGCCTCATAGATGCTCAGCATCTCGTGACGGGCCTCGACGAGCTGACGGGAAAACAGTTTGCGCATGGTTCACTCCAATCAGTTGGGTGCGGTCATGCCGCCCGCACAGTGAATACGCACCGGACTAGGTCCGATCGGCTTGGGACTAGTCGCACCGATCAGCCAAAGCGGCCGGTGATATAGTCTTCCGTCCGCGAGTCCACCGGGCTGGTGAAGATCGCGTCGGTTTGACCATACTCGATGAGCGTGGCGGGCTCGCCGGCAACTTCCTGCAAGAAGAATGCGGTGTAGTCGCTGATACGAGCTGCCTGCTGCATTGAATGCGTGACGATGATGATCGTCATCTCGGGCGCCAGCTCGGCCATCAGATCCTCGACCTTAGAGACGGACGTGGGGTCGATGGCGGAGCAGGGCTCGTCCATCAGGAGAACATCGGGTTGCACCGCAAGCACGCGCGCGATGCACAGACGCTGCTGCTGACCGCCCGAGAGCGCCAAACCATCCTTGTTGAGCTGATTGGATACCTCTTTCCAGAGGTTGGCGCGCTTGAGCGATTCTTCCACGATGTCATCGAGGTCGCTTTTGCTAGTCACGCCCTGCAGACGAGGGCCAAAGGCGACATTCTCGTAGATGGATTTGGGAAACGGGTTGGGCTGCTGAAAAATCATGCCCACGCGGCGACGGAGGTCGACCGGGTCGACGCCCTCGGCATAGATATCGTTGCCGTCGAGCGTCATGGTGCCCTCGACGCGCGTGCCCTCGATCAGGTCATTCATGCGGTTGATGCAGCGCAAAAACGTCGACTTACCGCAGCCCGAAGGGCCAATGAAGGAGGTGATAGCGTTTTTAGCGATGTTGAGGTCGAGCCCCGTCAGCGCATGAAAGTCACCGTACCAAAAGTTGAAATCCTTGGCCGTAATGGCCGCTTGCTCCGGCGTGGGAGCGGACTGATAAACGGACATGGGACTCCTTAACTAGCGACGCTTGCGCGACAGGAAGCGCGCAAACAGGTTGAAGGCCAGAATGATCACCATCAGCAAGAGCGCGGTGCCGTAGGCTGCGTTCATGTTGATGCCGTCGTTGGCAAGCAGGTACAGGTGAACGGTCATGGGGCGGCCGGAATCGAGCGGCGAGATAGGTAGATTGATGGCCTGGCCCATGGTGTAGAGCACCACGGCGGTCTCGCCAATGGCACGGCCGATGGCAAGGACAATGCCCGTGGCAATACGGCCAAAGGCAGAAGGAAGCACGATCTTGGAGACAACCTGCCACTTGGTGGCGCCCAGGCCGTACGCGCCCCAACGGATATAGCGCGGGACGGCGCGAATGGCCTCTTCGGTGGTGCGCATGACGATGGGAAGCATCAAGAGCGCGAGCGCCAGAGCGGCCGAGACCATCGAAAGGCCCAGGCCCATGGCCTCGACAAACAAGGCGTAGCCAAACAGGCCCATAACGATGGAGGGCACCGAGGCCAAAGCGTCAGCAGCGTAGCGAATGAGCTCGACGATCTTGCCCTGCTTGGCGTACTCGGCCAGATAGACGGCTGCCAGCACAGCGATCGGCGTGCAGATAAGCATGGCGAGCGCCGTCACATAGACGGTCGAGACGATCGTGGGCCAAATACCGCCCTCGGCGTTGACGCCCTGGGGCCAACCGAAGATAAAGTCGAGCGAGATGTGTGGCAGGCCGTTGATGACCACGTAGGCGATGATAGCGACCAGCACCAGCGTGGTGATGTATGCCGCGGCACGGAACACGCCAAGCATGATCTTGTTGGACAGGTCCTTGTTGATGCGGCCCTTCTTGCCGTGGGAAAGGGCACGCTTGATGCGCTCGCGCGACGAGGTCGTATCGACCGTCGTGTCAACGGAATCGGACATAGCCTACCCCCTCTTCTTCTTGGAAACCAGGCGGACGATGCCCACCAGCGTGGCGGAAATGATAAACAGGACCACGCCCATGCCGAACAGCGCCGAGCGATGCAGACCCGAGGAATAGCTCATGTCGAGCGCAATCTGGCTCGTGAGCGTCGAGATGGGGCTCGCAATGCTGTCGGGAATAACCGGGGCGTTACCCACGACCATGAGCACGGCCATGGTCTCGCCGATGGCACGGCCCATACCCAGCACGATCGCATCCACGATACCCAGCTTGGCGGCAGGTAGCACGACCTTATAGATGGTCTGCCACTTAGTAGCACCCATGGCATACGATGCCTCGCGAATACCCATGGGAATGGAATTGAGGGCATCGATGGTAAGCGTCGTGATGGTAGGGACGATCATGATGGCAAGCACGAACCACGCCGTCAGCGCACCAAAACCAAGACCACCGGTCAGTTGCGCGATAAACGGACGGATGATGATCATGCCAAAGAAGCCATAGATGATAGAAGGGATGCCGGCCAACAGGTCAACGGCAGGGCTGATGAGCTTGCGCACGCGCTTGCTGGCGATCTCGACCAGATACACGGCCGTGCCCACGCCTAGGGGCACACCCATGGCGAGCGCACCGACGGTCACCAGACCCGAGCCGGCAAGCAGCGACACGATGCCGTAGTGGCCCTCAGAGGGCGCCCACGTAAAGCTAAAGAAGTCCGCCAGACCGATGTCGGTAAAGACGGGCAGCGCCGAGTACGTGGTAAAGACAAAAATCAGGATGACGGTAACAACCGCCAAGAACGCGCAGGCAAAGAAAATCCACTGCAGCGCCTTCTCCTTGATATAGGTGCTGCGCGATACGAGCGCCAGCTCGCGCTTCTTGGGCGCCTGAGCATTCTGCTCAGTCTGGGAGTTTTCCTGTGCTTCCATGCTACTCACTCCCCTTCTCGTCGTTGGTGACGGGAATAAAGCCCGCCTCGCGAATCTGCTTGTCCATCTTTTCGGACGTCACGTAGTCGATGTAATCCTGCGCCTGCTGCGAAGGCGCACCCTTCACAAAGAAGTAAAGGTCGCGCGAGATGGGATAGCCGCCACTCGCGACCGTCTTCTCGGACGCCTCAACATGATTGACCGAGACGGCCTTGACCGAGGTCTTGGCGTTGAGGCTATCGACGAAGCCCAGCGAAATGTAGCCGATAGCCCCGCGCGAACGAGATACCACGTCGCGCACCTGGCCCGTGCCCGAAAGAACGGCGGAGCGGCGATCGAACGGGGTGCCGTCCATCACGATGGTGCGGAAGGCTTCACGCGTGCCAGACGCCTCATCTCGGTTGATAACCTGAATCTTCAGGTCCTCGCCACCGACTTCTTTCCAGTTGGTGATCTTGCCGGCATAGATATCGCGGAGCTGCTCGGTCGAGAGGTTATCGACGGGGTTGTCTTCGTTCACGATGACCGCGATACCGTCGTGGGCAATGACGATGGGAGTCAGGCCCAGATCCTGTTCGTCGGCATTGAGTCCACGGGAGGAGCTGGCGATATCGGCCGTGCCAGCGCTGACGGCTTCGATGCCAGCGGAAGAGCCCAAACCGGAAACGAGCACGTCGATGCCGGTCTCCTCCTTAAAGCCCTCTGCCGCAATTTCGGCGATAGGAAGGCAGGTCGTGGAGCCGGCCACGGTAATGGAAGAGGTAGAAGATCCCGAAGAACAGGCGCACAGCGTAAGCGTAAGCACAGCGGCGCTCAGGACCGATACGATCTTTCTCATAGCATCACGCCGATCGCAGCATGGCGCCCACAGGTGCCGTCCTCGTTACGGTAGGAATAAAAGCGGTCGTTCTGACGCACAGTCGAAAGCTGGGTATCCACGATATTATCCGCGTCCACACCGGCATCTACCAGCGCCTCACAAATGGCAGCGGAAAGATCGAGCATGCGAGAGGCGCTCGCATCGATGCAAGAGAACTCGACGGCAAAGCGATCCATGAGTTCCTGGGATACCTCATATTCGTCAGCCAAGATATGGGGGCCGATATAGGCGGAAACGTCGCTCGCATCGCAGCCGGCAGCATCGCAAAGCGCCTGGCACGCCTTGGCAGAAATACGTGCAATCGTGCCCTTCCAACCGGAGTGCACCACGGCAAATCCGCCAGGGGCCACCAGCACCACGGGAACGCAGTCGGCAAAGCAGAGCAGCACGGGCACGTCATGGGCCGTACAGACGATGGCATCGCAGCCCTCGGCAATCTGCTCGCGAACAGCCTCAAGATCGTCGGCGCCGTTCGAAGTCACCGTAACGATATGGTCACCATGTACCTGATTGGGCACGAGCAGATTATGCTCGCACTCAGTGGCGCCCATAGCTTCGAGCGCTCGACGACGATTTTCTTGAACAGCAAAGGGGTCATCGCCTACATGCGAGCCCAGGTTGAGCGAGGAGTACGCATCTTCAGAAACGCCACCGGTGCGCTCGGTAAAGGCAAAACGGACATCGGATGTCGCGCCCTCCACCAACGTAACTCCATCATGGTCGACACGCGAAACGTTGTCCGCACGTGCTGCCATACTAAAGCCTCCTAATAACACAAGTACCGCGGCGTCGCCGCGCAGTCCGCGTTTATACGGCTGTCATACTTCCTTAAAAGGATACCCGCAGCGGTAGGGACCAAACGTAAAGGGAACGTAAGGAGATTGGAGGCTTTCGTTTACAAACGAGAAACAAAACGGGGTGCATCCAAATGGACACACCCCGTGCAGGTCGTTGAGAAAAACGAACTAGAAGCTGCCGCGCTTCAGGAAGTCGGGAAGCTCGAACTGGTCGTTGCCAAAGTTGGGCAGCTCGGTACCACCGACGTTGCGGGTCGGAGCGGCCTGAGCCGGGCTGGCAGCCGGAGCGGTGCGCTGCGGCTCAGCGGAGGCAGCGGCCTTGCTCTGAGACTGCTGAGCAGCAAAGAGCTCGTCCTGACGGTTGACGTTGGAATCGGAGAAGCCCGTAGCGATGACGGTGATACGCACCTGATCGCCCAGGGACTCGTCGACAACGGTACCGAAGATGATGTTCGCCTCGGGGTCGACGGCGTTGGCGACAACGTCGGCGGCGTCGCTGATCTCCTGGATGCCCAGGTCCTTGGAACCGGCGATGGAGAGCAGCACGCGCGTGGCACCATCGATGGAGCTCTCGAGCAGCGGGCTGGAGATGGCCTGCTGGGCAGCGTCGACGGCACGAGTATCCCCAGAAGAGGTACCGATACCCATCATGGCGGTACCGGCCTGCTTCATGATGGTCTTAACATCGGCGAAGTCCAGGTTGATGATACCGGGGACGGTGATGAGGTCGGTGATGCCCTGGGTGCCCTGGGAAAGGACGCCATCGGCAATCGCGAAGGCCTCGAGCATGGTGGTCTTCTTCTCGGCGATGTCGAGCAGCTTATCGTTAGGAATGACGATCATGGTGTCGACGCAATCGGAGAGGGTCTTGATGCCCTCCTCGGCGCTCTTCTTACGCTTGCGGCCCTCGAAGGTGAAGGGCTTGGTCACGACGGCGACGGTCAGTGCGCCGACCTCGTTCATCGCGATATCGGCAACGATGGGAGCAGCGCCGGTACCGGTGCCGCCGCCCTCGCCGCAGGTGATAAACACCATGTCGGCGCCAGCAAGCGCCTCGGCAATGTCGTCGCGGGACTCATCGGCAGCCTTGCGGCCAACCTCGGGATTGGCGCCGGCGCCCAGGCCGCGGGTAAGGTCGGTGCCGATGTGCACCTTGATATCGGCATCAGAGATCGCGAGTGCCTGAGCATCGGTGTTGATGGCAACAAACTCGACGCCGCGGATGCCCTCTTCGATCATTCGATTGACCGCGTTGGTACCGCCGCCGCCGACGCCGACCACCTTAATGACGGCAAGGTAGTTGTTGATCTCTGTCTCGTGCATGTCGGTCCTCCGAACAAAGGTTATAGCCATAGCATGGGTCGACCCCTGCGCACATTAACCTTCAGGTTGAAAGTAAATGCAAAGGTAAACCGTATTATGTTTGCACATTATGAACGTATCAGTCAAATAATTGACCGTGAAAACCAAACAAACCAGATAAACGGCGTGGTATGGCCCCTCAACAAAGCATCAACCAGCGCTACGAGGTCGGAGCATTCCTAAATGTGTAGTTGCCCGGAGAGCGCACATTGATATACGTTACGCCCTCTACCTGCGAAAGCAACTTGGTGACTACGCGTTCCTTCTTGGCGATATCGTCCGAATCGCCCAGCGACACCTCAATGCCGTTATTGAGGTTTGCCGAGATGGCTTCGACCGAAGGCGTGGAAATATCCTTGACTTGTCCCAAGAACTCGCTCGAAAAACCACGCACATAATCCAGGCCGGCCTTAACGGCTTTGGAGTTAACCGCCTGGCCGGAAACCGGAGCGACATCCGCCGAGACATCAGTCAACAACACCGCGCCATAATGCTTGGCGAGCGCCAGCGCGGCATCGATTCCGGTCAAGGTATTTGAGCCCTGCCCTGTCGTGATGACGTTGCCCTGGTCGTCCACTTCGACCGACGTCGACAGCGGGGCGATCCAGGTGTCATCGTCTCCGATAGCCCAGGCAAGGTCGTCGGAGCTGATATACGCAATGGCGATAACTTTACGCTCCGTCGGCGTGATGATAAGCGTATGGGGAAACTGGCGCTGGACATCCACGCCCGAAACCCACGGGTTCTGCTTGAGATCCTCGGTAATCTGGTCGGGATCGACGTTAAAAAGCGACGTTCCCTCGGGCAAGTCGATCAGCTGGATAGCATCGTGCTTCGTCACATGCTCGCTGCCTTGAATCTGAATATCAGTGGCAGTAAACAATCCAGAGTTGATCACCACGATGGCAACGACGACGAGCACGGCCAAGACGGCCAGAACGCCGCCCACGATTTTGCCTTTGCCTGTAACGACAGAAGCGGCGTCTGATGTTTTATTTGCCATCGCTCCAAGTGAAGATAACGGGTTGAAACCTTTTTTACTCGAAGGCTTCTTGGCGGTAGCCGGCACCGATGTCAGCGAGCGCGGTTTCGATGCGCCCAGCGTGCGACCTGGACGCGCCGCTTTAGTTCCCGTCGAGGGCTTGGGAGCTGCCATGGGACGGGCAGGCTTGGCGCCCATAACAGGCTTTGACGTCACCGAGGGACGCGAGGACTTTTTTGCGGCTGGACGATTACCGAGCTGCGAGCCGACGACCGGACGACTGGTCTGTCGAGCATGCCCGACAGACTTAGAGTGCGCGACGGTATTGCGTTGAGGTTTGGCAGGCGCGCCGGAACGCCCTCCGGCGCGGCGGAAGGTGGGTTTCGATGCTCTAGAAGCCGAGGAATTTAACTTCCGGTCTGAGCTCGATGCCATACGCCTCCCTCACCTTTCCGTGCACATGTCTGATAACCGCGGCAACGTCATCGGCCGAGGCAGTTCCGTTATTAACGATAAAATTAGCGTGAACGGGCGAAACTTCCGCGCCGCCAATTGAAAAACCCTTTAATCCACAATCCTCGATAAGCTTGCCCACACTCGCATCGGGCGGGTTGCGAAAGACAGACCCGCAGGATGCGCGACCCATGGGCTGCGTACGCTTGCGCCTTGTAAGGTACCGCTCCATGCGCTCGCGAATGTCGGCCTTGGGCGCCGGTTTAAGCTTGAACACGCACTCGAGGATGATCTCATTGCGGGGAAGGCTACATTCGCGGTAGCCCCAAGTGATCTCGGACCCCGCATAATGCTTGATACCGGATGCCGGGTCAAACGTTACGACATCCTCAACCAGCGAGCCAATCCACTCGGTCCGTGTGCCGGCATTCATAGATATCGCACCGCCGACCGAACCAGGAATGCCAACGGCAAACTCAAGGCCCGAGAGGCTACGCGACAGGGCATCGTTGACCAGGCGCGCAAACATCACGCCCGCACCGACCGTCAGCGTACAACCGTCATCGGCAACAACCGTGCGCTGAAACTCACGTCCGAGCGAAATGACGGCACCGCGATAACCGCCATCGGCAACCAGCAGATTGGAGCCCTTGCCGATGATGACCCACGGCACCTGCTCGCGATCGAGCACCGCCACGGCGCGGCGGAGGGCATGATAGCTATGGCACGTCACAAAGAGGTCGGCCTTGCCGCCGATACGATAGCTCGTATGACGCGCAAGGCGCTCGTCCTCGATCACATCCGTGTCGATCATGCCCGAGAGCGCCATGACGGCGTTAAACAGACCCATTAGACTTAAGCGTCTTTCTTGGCAGTCAGATACTCAATGAACTCGGGACCGACGGTCGTAACGTCGCCGGCACCCATGGTGAGCAGCAGGTCGCCCTCGCCCACCATCTGCTCGAGCTCCTGATTGAGCTCAAGACGGCTGGAGCAGTACACGACCTCCTTGCCAGGATGCTTGGCGCGCACGGCATCGGCGAGCATCTTAGAGGTGACACCCGGAATGGGCATCTCGCCAGCCGAGAACACATCAATCAGCAGCAGTTTATCGGCATTGGCAAATGCATCGGCAAAGTCGTCGCACAGGGCCTGCAGGCGCGAATAGCGGTGCGGCTGGAACACGACGTCGACGTGCTTGTAGCCCAGCGACGAAGCGGCGGCAAGCGTCGCCTTGATCTCGGTGGGGTGATGGCCGTAATCATCGACCACGGTGATGCCATCGATATCGCCCACGTGGGTAAAGCGACGGCGGACGCCCTCAAAGCTCGAGAGCGCCTTGGCGGCGGCGTCGATGTCAAGGCCCAGGACATGGGCGACGGTGAGCACGGCCGTGGCGTTGAGCATGTTGTGGCGACCGGGATTGCTCTTGATCTCCACAGCGTGCTCAGTGCCGTCCTCAAAGCGAACGATAAAGTCACTCTGGATGCCCTTGACATCCGGGTGCACGCAGACGATGTCGTTGCTCTCGGCAAAGCCGTAGGAAAGCACGTGACGGCCCGTCGACTTGGCGAGCTCGACCAGATGCGGGTCCTCGCCGCAGACGATGACGGTGCCGTCCTCGCCCACCAGGCTCATGAATTTGGCGAAAGTTGCCTCGATCTCCTCGATACCCGAGTAGTGATCGAGGTGGTCGGCCTCGACGTTGGTCACAATGACCACGTTGGGGTTCAGGAACAGGAAGGAGCTGTCGGACTCGTCGGCCTCGGCGACAAAGTAGTCTCCCGAGCCGTTCTTGCCGTTCGTGTCATAGCCCTCGACGATGCCGCCGATCAAGAAGCTCGGATCCAGACCCATGCGGTCGAGCATGGTGGCGCACATCGAAGACGTGGTGGTCTTGCCATGCGTGCCGGCAACAGCGACGGTAGTGTAGCCGTGGCCCAAAGCAGAGAGCATCTTGGCACGGGGCCACACGGGAATGCCCAGCTCGCGAGCGCGCACGAGCTCAGGGTTGGACTCCGGAATAGCGGTGGAGACAACAACCACGTCGGGCTTGACCTCGTCGATCGTGGCTGCCTCATGGCCCACATGCACCTTCACACCAGCGCGTGTAAGCTGGCGGATATAACGTGACGTCTTAAGGTCGGAGCCGGTAACGTCATAACCGCGCTCGTGCAGAACGAGGGCGATGCCGCTCATGCCGGCGCCGCCGATACCGATAAAGTGGGCGCTCTTAAACTCGGGCGCGGAGGTTGCAGTCTGGGAATCAGCCATGTGCTCGTGTACTCCTTGCGTAAACACTGCCTGTAACCCGTTAACTGTACCGCACCTACCGCATCAGCGCGAGGGCGACCGACGATATCCCGTCTAACTAACGCAAACCCTCTACCGCATCGGCCAGAAGAGCGGCGGCCCTATCCTGAGCCAGACCACGCGCCGCCTGACGCATGACGTCGCGCTCTGCCGCGTCATCGACCAGGTGCAGCAGCTCATCGGCAAAGGCAGAACCGTCGATATCGGCATCGGCACAGAGCACGCCGGCCCCGGCGTCGACCAGATAACGGGCATTGGTGGTTTGGTGGTCGGCCGTCGCATGCGGATACGGCACGAGTATCGAGGGCACGGCGAGCGCAGCGATCTCGGCCACGCTCGATGCACCCGAACGCGAGAGCACCAAATCGGCAGCAGCCAGCATATCGCCCATGTTGTCGATGTAAGGCTGGACGCGGTAACGCTTCGCCTCCTCGGGCGTCAGCGCCAAAGCGCGCTCGGTCTCCTCAAAGCCGTCGGCACCCGTCGAATGCAACACATAGAGGTTCTTGCGCGAAAGCAGCCCGTTTTTGAGCGAAACCGCGCGCTCGTTGAGGTGCTGGGCGCCAAGTGAACCGCCAAAGACGAGCAGCAGCGTAGCGTCCTCGGGAACGCCAAGTGCCTTGCGGCCGCGAGCGCGATCGCCCTCGATCACCGAGCGACGTACGGGGTTGCCGGTCATGAGCACGTGGTCAGGGTCACCTTCGCGCTCAAAGACCGAGCGCGCTGCCGGCACCGAGATGCACACGCGAGCGGCGTGGGAGTTCATCATCTTGTTGGCCAGGCCCGGAACAGAGTTCTGCTCATGTAGCAGATACGGAACGCCTGCGCCCTTGCACCACCCCAGCAGCGGAACCTCGACATAGGCACCAAAACCGATGGCAGCATCGGGCTTGCCGACCTTTGAGAAATGACTGGCGAGCGCACGCTTGGCCTTGTTGACACGCCACAGCGAGGTCAGCGCCGTCCAGGGACGGGAGCGGTCGAAGCCCGTGACCGTAATGGGCACAAAATCAAACCCAGCCTCGGGGACCAGACGACCCTCGAGCTTGCGCGACTGGCCCACGAACACAACGTGGTGGCCACGGTCACGCAGCTCTTCGGCCAAGGCGAGCGCGGGGTTGATGTGTCCTGCCGTGCCGCCGGCTGCAATAGCAACGGTCATCTTATCGGTCATGGTAGTCCCTTCGTACACGCGGTCCCTGGTCGTCGGTGCGCAGACGCGCCGACGGGTCCGAGTTCAAATCGATTCGATTATATCCGCCGCCCGCGTTGCGAGGGCTGGGGCGCTGCGGACGACCTTGCGGCGCCGTTCGCTGACGCGGACGGGCTGCCGGCTCGGTCGCAGAGCCATCCAGAACGGTAAAGCCGCCACGCGAAGGTCGTTCACCGCGCACATGGGCCACGCCGGCGGTGCTCTCGTCCATAACGGCAAAGCTCTCACGGCGGCGGTCATGCTCATCGCGACGGGCGCTCTCGTACGAAACGCGCAGGATCAGACCGGCGAACATAAGCGACACAATAATCGACGAGCCGCCGTAGCTAATAAACGGCAGCGGCTTGCCCGTCATGGGAAACACATTGAGAATGCCCAGCGCGTTGATCAAAAACTGCACCGCAAGGATGACCGCGGAGCCAGACGCCATAAGCGCTCCGCGACGGTCGGTCGCCTGCTCGGCAATGCGAAACGCCGAGTAGATCAGCATCGCAAACACCAAGAAGAACAGCACGGTTCCGATAAAGCCAACTTCCTCGCCAATGATGGCCAGGATGTAGTCATTGTGCGCCTCGGGAAGATACGAGTACTTCATGGTTGAGTTGCCGATGCCACGGCCGAACAGACCACCCGAGGCAAAGGCCATGATCGCAAGCGTGGCCTGATAGCCGTCACCATACTCGTCGGCCCAAGGGTTCAAGGCAACCTGAATACGCACCATACGGTACGGCTCTGCGACAAGCGCAATCACGATCACGAGAATGCCGAAGATTATCACGCCGAGGATGAATTTGGGGTCGAGACCCGCGAACAACGCCATGCACATGAGGGTCAACAGGATGATCAGGACGGTACCGAAATCGGGCTGGATAAAGATCAGAAAGAGCGAAATGCCCAGGTAGATGCCCATCTTGCGAAGGAATTCGTTGATGTTGCCACCGGGCGAAAAGAAGCGGTCGAGCATGATGGCCGAATACGCGATGGCAAATGGCTTTAAAAACTCGGAAGGCTGGAACTGAATGCCGGCGATGTTGAGCCAGCGCGTGGCGCCACGGCTGCCGCTGCCCACCAAGAAAACCAGCAGAAGCAAGAGCATCATGCCGATAAGGAAGATCCTGAGCACATCCTCCCCAAACCAGCTGTCCGGCAAAACGCGCACGATGGCAATCAGCGCTAGAACACCGATCGCGGTAAACGCGGCCTGTCGACCCAAAAAAAACGTCGCCGAACCATTCTCGTGCAGTGCCTCGACCGAAGATGCCGAGTACACCATCAGCAGGCCAAAGCACATCAAGGTAAACAGGCAGGCCATGAATATCAACCGGGGGCGCATGATACGGGCGGGAACGCCGGCAATATAGCGTTCGCTAAACGACCGCCCGCCGCGACCGGAACGCGGTGTGCTACGCCGCGAGGAAGCACGGTCCGAGTCGGGCCTCCTCATACCTTGTCGGGGGCTCTCCTCTCTCACCGGCAACCCCTATTCCATTTGCGATTTCGCTGCAGCGGCAAGCTGGGCCACATAGTCCTTAAACACGCGTCCGCGCTCCTCATAGCCCGAGAACTCATCGAACGAAGAGCAGGCAGGAGAAAGTAAGATCACGTCGCCACGGCTCGACAGCGAACGGGCAACGTCCACGGCATCGCGTAGGTCATCCGCTTGGGCGATATCCACATCGCCATCGACATCGGCCTCGTCCATAGCGGCGGTGAAGCGCTCGCGCGCATCGCCAAAGCAGACGACCGAGCGCACGTTATCCATAACAACGCGCGCGAAGTCCGTGAGCGGCGTGCCCTTATCGTGGCCGCCGAGCAGCAAGATCACGTCGTCATCGGGAAATGCCGTCAGTGCCTTCTCGACCGCGTCGGTGTTGGTCGCCTTGGAATCGTTGACGTAGCGCACACCGTCAATCTCGCCGCACGGCTCCACGCGATGCTCGAGCGGCTGGAACGAGGCCAGACCGCGGCGGACACCATCGACATCGGCACCGACGGCCAGAGCAGCCGTGGCGGCACATAAGGCATTGATAACATTGTGATGGCCCGAGATCTTGAGCTCGGATGTAGCGATGAGCGGGGTCTCGACGCCCTTCAGGCGCACGATCATCTTGCCATCGCGCACAAAGGCGACATCCTCACCCTCTGGCTCGTCAAAGGCAACCTTGCAGATGCGACGACCCGGCGTGTAGATGTACTCATCGAACTCGTGAATGCCGGCATCTTCGACGTCGACAACCGCCAGATCGTCATCGACCATATTGTCAAACAGTTTGATCTTGGCAAGCGCATAGTTCTTATGGCTCTTATGCCAGCCCAAGTGGTCGGGAGTGATGTTGAGCAGCACAGCCACACGAGGGTGGAGCTCGGTGGTCGTAGCAATCTGATAGCTCGAGAGCTCAGCCACAAACCACTCGTTGTGGGCTCGGCCGTCAATCTCGTTGACCGGCGGCTCGCCGATGTTGCCGACAGCTACGCTGGCCTCGCCGGCAGCCTTGAGCAGATAATCAGTCAGCGACGTGGTGGTCGTCTTGCCGTTGGTGCCCGTGATGGCAATCCAGTTATCGGGCGACAGACGATAGGCAAACTCTGGCTCACCCAAAATCTGAGCGGCATGTTCGCGCCCGGCCTTAAAGAAGCCCGAGAACTCCGAGATGCCCGGGCACGTCACGCATACGTCATAGGCGCCCTCGACCTGTTCGGTCCCATAGACAAACGACGCACCAGCAGCCTCGAGCGCACGCGTGGCGTCATTGGGCTCAGAGGTGCCGCCGCCATACACGGTAACGGCGCTTACGCGCTCTGGATGTGCCAGCGCCCAGCGGGCGACATCGAGGCCGGATTTGCCCTGACCCAAAACGAGCAGGCTAAAGACATCAGCAAGAGGCATGAAAGACCACTATCCCAACTGGAAGAACAGAGCAAGGCCAACGGCACCAAATGCCGCAGCGATAATCCAAAAACGGATGACGACCTTGGTCTCGGCCCAACCCTTCTTTTCGAAATGATGATGGATGGGCGCCATAAGGAAGACGCGCTTGTGCGTAAAGTGGAAGTAGACAACCTGAATCATGACCGACAGGGTCTCAACGATAAACAGGCCGCCGATGATGAGGGAGACGACCTCGGTGTTGGTCATGATGGACGTGCAGGCAAACGCGGCGCCCAGGGCAAGCGAGCCGGTATCGCCCATAAAGATGCTCGCCGGATAGCAGTTGAACCACAGAAAGCCCAAGCAGGCACCGGCACACGCGGTGCAGAAGATGGACAGGTTCACGTCTCCGTGCAAAAACGCCATGGCAGCCATGGCGAGCATGGCGATCATGGAGGTGCCGCCAGCAAGACCGTCAAGGCCATCGGTCAGGTTCACGGCATTAGAAAGACCGGCAATCATCAGCCAGCAAAAGACAATATAGAGCCACGGGAACGAATAGCCGCAGATGGTAGTCGAAAGCACGCCAAGGTCGATCGTCAACCCACCGGGAAAACGAATCTCGGGGGCGACGCCGCACCAGTTGACGGCAAGTACCGTAAAGGTGACACAGATAATGGTTAGGCCGATCATCTTGGCATGAGGCGTCAGACCGAGCGAGCGCCCATGCGTAACGGAGGTCAGGTCGTCGATCAGGCCCAGCACGCCGGTCGCCAGCGTGGCGAGCAGCACAAGCACGAGCTCGGTGGTGAGCTTGCCCATCAGCAGGCAGGTCAGCGAGATCGCGACGAGGATGACAACGCCACCCATGGTGGGCGTTCCCTGCTTAACCAAATGACGCTTGGGGCCGTCGGCACGAACCTGCTGGCCGATACCCTCGACCTTGAGCAGCTTGATCCACCACGGCATGAGCAGCAGCGCAATGGCAGCGGCGATGCCAAGCCCCAAAAAAGCCTGATACGTTGGATACGAGGGATTGCCGAACATGGGCTAGCACACACCTTCCACAAAGCGGTCGAGCTCAACAAAGCGGGAACCCTTGACCAGTACAACATCATGTTTTTCAAGCGCGCCGCCCATGCGGTCGAGCACCTGCTGATAATCGGAGAACACCTGGATGCGGTCCTCGTCCATGCCCATCATGCGTGCGGCATCGGCCATAAGCTGGGCCAGCTCACCGCCCACGCACGCCAGCATGTCGAGCTTCTTGGCGGCGGCATAGGCGCCCACGAGCTCATGCATGCGAGGAGCCTCATCGCCCATCTCGCCCATCTCGCCCAGGATCGCCATGCGAGACCCCGTGCACGAAAGCGAGCACAGCAGGTCGAGACCGGCTGCCATGGATTCGGCACTGGCGTTATAGGAATCATCGATGACGCGGGCACCGCTCTTGGCGCGCTTGATCTCCTGGCGATGACCGGTGATTGTGAGGCCCCTAAAGGCAGCATCGATCTGCTCGGGCGTCACGCCCAGGCGATAGGCAACCGCGGCGGCCTTAACGGCATTTGGAACGGACTGCACGCCGGGGATGGCAAGCATGGTATCGATCGTCTCGCCCTGGCCAAAATCGAGCGTAAAGACCGGACGGCCCTCGTCATCAACACGAATGTCGCGGGCACGGACCTCATCGTCGTCCGAGACGCCGGCCAGCATCACGTCGATACCAGCAGGCCGGGCGAACGTATCGCGAATGAACGGCGTAAAGTCGTCCTCTCCGCCCAAAACCAGCAGCGGCAAATAGTCGCCGGCGGCGCACATGCCCTGGACAATCTCGGCCTTAGCGCGGGCGATGTTCTCGCGGCTGCCCAAAATACCGATATGAGAGGTGCCAATCTTGCTCACGATGGCAAGGTTGGGATTGGCGGACTGGGACAGGCGCTCGATCTCGTGGAAATGGTTCATGCCCATCTCGAGCACCAGGACCTCGGTATCGGCCGGAGCGGAAAGCACCGTGAGCGGCATGCCGATCAGGTTATTAAAATTGCCCTTGGTGGCCCAGACACGATAGCGCTTGGCGAGAACAGCGGCGAGCACGTCCTTGGTCGTCGTCTTGCCGATGGAACCGGTAATGCCAATGACCAGGCAGCCAAGCTCCAGGCGATACGCGTGCGCCAAACGCAGCAGAAACTCCTCGGGATCATCGGTCAGCAGGATGGCACAGCCCTTGTCCTGCGCCAGCGAGACCAACTCGGCATCGGGCTCACGCGTCATCACGACGGCGCCGGCACCCGACTGGACGGCACGGGAAGCAAAATCATTGCCGTCGACGTTTTCACCGGGAAAGGCGACGAAAATCGTTCCCTCCTCGACCTGACGCGAGTCGATAACGCACCCGCGGCATACCCGATCGACTTCTTCCGTCACGGTTCGGGCCCCCGTTGAGGCCGCGAGGTTGTTGACGGCGATCTCTATCATTGCAGCTCCCCTGTAAACCTAATAATGCTATCGGCGTATTGTATCCCAGCGCCGCGCATGCGTGGTGCAGGGCATGTGAACACCCCTCATATGGGACAACAAACCACGCCCCAAAGATTGTAACCCCCTACTTCGTGCGCGGGATACCCAGCACGTCGAGTGCGTTGGCCATAATGGACTGGAATGGCACCGCGGCGGCATCCGAGCCGCTCGGCGTTCCATCGAGTGTGATATAGCACAGCACCTTGGGCGATTGTGCCGGCGCAAAGCCCATAAAGGACGACATGTAGTTCTCCTTGAGGTAACCACCGTTCTCGTCAGCACGCTCGGCCGTACCGGTCTTGCCCGCCACGTCATAGCCATCGACCGCACCGCCAACGCCCGTGCCTTCGGACACGACCGTCTGCATGCACGATGTCACCTGGGCGGCAGCGTCCTCCGAAATCGCGCGCTCACCTTCGCCCCAGTCCTTCTCGTCGCCTTTGCTGGACTTATAGAAGTGCGGGGTCATCATCACGCCGCCGTTGGCGATGCCGCCCACGGCACGTGCGATCTCAATCGGCGAGACAGACAGCGCCTGTCCAAAGCTCATCGAGCCCAGGGTGGCGCCGTCATACTGGTCACGCTCCTTGACGATGCCCAGGCTCTCGCCCGGAAAATCGACACCCGAGCTGTGACCGATGCCCCACTTGTCCACATAGGCGGCAAAGTCGTCGGCACCGATCTTGCGCCCCACCAGGACAAAGCCCACGTTGGACGAACGGCGCATCATCTCGCGCACGTCCATGGTCATGGCATAGTCGCGCTTGTCGGCATCGGTGACGGTATCGTCGCCCACCTTGATGCTCGCCGGCACCTCAAACGACGTACTCGATCGCACGACGCCCAAGTCGAAGCCGGCGCCCGCCACGAGTGTCTTAAAGACCGAGCCGGGCTCGTAGGCGTCGGTAACCAGGCGCAGGTTCATATCCTCGGTCTTGGCGTTTTCCAAATCGGTCTGGTCGTAGGTCGGATACGAGCAGGCGGCGAGAATTTCGCCGGTCGTGGGGTCGGTGACCAAAGCCGAGCCGTTCTTGGCCTTTGTCTTCTCGACAGCCTCTGCCAGAGCGTCCTCAGCCGCACGCTGGATATTGACATCGAGCGTCGTCACGATATCAACGCCGTCGACCGCAGCCACCTTTTTATAGGCACCGCCCGCGATATAGCTGCCGTCCCTCGCGCGCTCGCGTACGAGAGAACCGTTCGTGCCAGTCAGAAGCTTGTTGTATTGCTTTTCGAGACCAGTCAAGCCGTCGTTGTCTACATTCACTACACCCAGCACCTGCGATGCCAGATTGCCGTATGGATATACGCGCTTCATGGCCTGCTCAAAAAGCACGCCGGGCAGGTTCTTCTTCTCCAGCACCACAGCATCGTCTTCGTCCACCTGGCGCTTGATATACACCCAGGTTCCATCGGACTCGACGAGCTTGCGGCAGGTCTTTTTATCGATTCCAGTTGCCTTGACCAGCGCCGACACCGTCTTGTCAACGTCCTCGACAAGTTGCGGGTTCACGGCGATGTTGCGACATTCGACCGACGACGCCAGCACGTTACCGTTGCGGTCGTAGATGGTGCCACGTTTGGCATAGAGGGTCTGCGCAAGCAGGCGACGCGCATCAGCACGCTCGCGCAGTTTATCGGCTTCGACAATTTGATAGTCGGCAAGGCGAAAGA
Source organism: Collinsella sp. AF29-7AC (assembly GCF_003475665.1). NCBI lineage: Bacteria > Bacillati > Actinomycetota > Coriobacteriia > Coriobacteriales > Coriobacteriaceae > Collinsella > Collinsella sp. AF29-7AC. Next base: position 10,976 of record NZ_QRQX01000006.1, on the reverse strand, counting down.
CGCCCAAGCCCAAGCCAAGCCCAATGAAGCCCATGACGGCTTTGCGGCGAGGCAGAGGCGTGCCTGTGAGCCATTCGGTCGACGAACTCTTGCGCGACCTGGTGTTATGCACTTGAGGGCCGCCCGAGCCGCGAAGTCGCGACGCCGGGTCGTTGCCACGGGACTGCCCGGCGTTGTAAGATTGCCGACCCGTTCCTTGATAACCAGAACGTCCCCGCGACGAGGGATGTCCAGAACCGCGGCCCCCATCGGAACCGCGGCGATAGTCATTTGTCATACTCAGCTACCGTCTTGCTACTGAGCGGTCGCGGTCGCGTTGGCGCCCGCGGCTGCATCCTGCGAAAAGTCAAGTGTAACGCTCTCGCTGGGCTCCACCATGCCATAAGCGCCCGCAAGGTCGCGAATACGCGTGTCGGCGCCATAGACCGAATGCATGACCTCCAGGTCGGAGCTCTCATCGGTCGCCTTTTCGAGCGTGTTGGTAAGCTCGGCGTTGCTGTTGAGCACCTGGGCCGTAACGCCGGCGAGCGCCACGCGGGCGACGCCGATCGTCATGAAGATGGCCGCAATGATGCAAAACGTTTTAAGAACGCTCATGAAAACCGGGCTTACCGCCTGGTTTGCCTGACGGCCCGCGCCCGTGTAGACATCAAAGCGCGGCGTGCGCTGCTCACGGGGAGCAACGGGGGCCTGCGGCGTCTCACGATAGGCGGGCATGGCGTTCATATCATAGGCGAGTGCTGCGCTTGAAGTGTTGTAGCCCATGATATGCCGCCTCCCATCCCGAGTACGTTGGTAGTGTGTTTAAGCTTCGTTTATGGTGCGAGCGGGAGGTCCAATATCGCGCGGTCGTGCCTACAGACGCTGCGCCACGCGGATTTTGGCTGATCTCGCCCGAGGGTTGCGCTCAACCTCATCAGGCTGGGCAACCAAGGGTTTGCGGGTGATGACCTTGAGTATCGGCACGTTGCCGCACACGCACACCGGAATCTCCGGCGGACACGTGCACCCCTGGCTCATCTCCTTAAAGTGGTTCTTTACGATACGGTCCTCGAGCGAGTGATACGAGATGACGCAGATACGTCCGCCCGGGTTGAGCCACCTGGTGGCGGCATCAAGCCCTCGTTCGAGCACATCGAGCTCGTGATTGACCTCGATGCGAATGGCCTGGAAACTTTTCTTGGCCGGGTGTCCGCCATGCCGACGAGCGGCAGCCGGGATACCCGCCTTGATGATCTCGACAAATTGGCCGGTGGTTTCGATCGGTTCTTGCTCGCGGCGGCGCACGATCTCGCGCGCGATCTGCGAGGCGAACTTCTCTTCGCCGTAGACGCGTAGAATCCGGGCGAGGTCGTGTTCGTTATAGGTGTTGATGACCTCAGCTGCGTTTAAGGTGTTATTACCCGGATCCATCCGCATGTCCAATGGGGCGTCCTCGTTATACGAAAAGCCCCTGCCAGGGATATCGAGTTGCGGCGACGAAACGCCCAAATCGAACAGGAAGCCATCGACCCCGGGCACCTCGGCCGAGCAAAGCAGCTCGTCCAAGTCGCCGAAGTTGCCCTTCAGCAGCTGGTGCGGAACGCCGGGAACCTCGCGGTCCAGACGGGCGCCAGCGGCCTCGAGGGCCATGTCGTCCTGGTCGACGCCGAGCAAAAGGCCCGTCTCCCCCACCTGCGCGGCCATCTTTACCGAATGGCCGGCACCGCCAAGGGTGCAATCGCAGACAACGGAGCCGCTCTTTAGCCGCAGCGACTCAAGCACTTCGCCGAGCATGACAGGTTCATGCCGATATTCTTGTGTCAAGATCCCACGCTCCATCCGTTACCCGTGCCTTGCCCTTACGAGAAGAAGAGGTCCAGCAGGGCCTCATCGTCATCGTCCTCATCGGCCGCGGCGCGATCCCAAACCTCAAGGTGGTCGTAGTTGCCCACAACCGTGACCTCGCGGTCGAGGTTCGCCTGCTTGCGGAGAGACTCGGAAAGACCGATACGACCGGCGCTGTCCACGTCCATCGACGTGGTGCGCTTGTTGATCGCCCTCATGAGCTTCTGGTCATTAATGTCACGCGGGTTAAAACCCTCGTGGCCCTCACGACCCGCGAAGAGTCCTTCGACCCACTTATCGAAGGCCTCGGCAGAGAACACGTACAGAGCATCGACATCCAGGGCTTTGAACACGCGAACGTGCTCTCCAAGCTCCTCGCGAAGGGGTGCAGGCAGGGACAGACGACCTTTTGCATCGAGATTGCGCTCGTATGCACCAGTCATTCCCATGTGCGCCCTCCCCTCGGTTACTCAGATGGCACGTACGCGGGGAACCACCCCGCCTGTCGACGTCATTAATAATATGGGGAACTGCCCCATTTTTCAACACCTTTCCCCACCCCTTCCCCCACCCCGCCCCACCACTCCACCCACCATATATTGCAAAACACCCCCAATCATATGTTCGAAAACACAATATGTTGTGTTTACAGCAACGGCGGGATGCCACCTGTGGCACCCCGCCTTTCAACCTCAACCTTCAAGTTGACCTTGAGGCGATTTTTGCGTCCCTTTACATGCCGTTCACATCGCCCCCAAACTCCCCCACCCAAGGCACGTGCGTCCCACCACCACGACGACAAGTGGCGAAAATGGGACGGGCCCCAGATTGCCCATGCGCGCGCAAAAGCACGCCGCGGCAATCTGGGGCCCGTCCCCAAATACCTATAGATATGCAGGCCAGCGATGTGTTAACGATGTGCCAGCGGGTGCGCTGCCAGATAGACCTCGGTAAGTTGCGTACGATCGACATGCGTGTAGACCTGCGTGGTCGATATATCGGCATGTCCCAAGATCTCCTGCAGCACACGGAGGTCTGCGCCGCCCGCAAGCATATGGGTGGCAAAGGAGTGACGCAGCGTATGGGGATGGAGTCCCACCAGCCCCACCTGGCGCCCATAGCGCTCACAGATGGCATGGATGCCCTGGCGCGACAGACGGCGGCCGTTCTTATTTAAAAAGACCGCCGAGGTCTCGGTTCCGTGGGCATGGGCCGCCAAGCGAGAACGCCCCTCAGTTAAATAGAGCGTCAGAGCTCGCGCCGCGCTTCCCACCAGCGGGGACAGGCGTTCCTTTGAGCCCTTACCGCGAACGAGCACAAAGCCATCGTCGATATGGATATCGCCCACATCGAGCCCCACCAACTCGCTCACACGCAAGCCGCATCCGTAGAGCACTTCCAAGATGGCATGGTCGCGCAAGCCCATCTCGCCCTCGGGGAAGTCTTGATCGAGCAGCGCCGAGACATCCTCCACCGATAGATACTCCGGCAAACGCTCAGCCTTTTTAGGCAGGCGCAACGCCGCCGTTGGATTTTGGGCCACAATCCCATCGCGCACCAAAAAGGCATGCAGGCCCTTCACGGCCGCAAGCGCACGCTCCACCGAGGCATCGGAATAGCCCCCATCGCGACGGTCGGCGACAAAGCCCTCCACGACCTGACGAGTCACCTCATCAAAAGACATGATGCCCGCCCGCTCCAGATACGCGCAGTACGTCGTCAGGTCACGACGATAGGCCGCAATCGTGTTGCGCGCCAAACCCCGCTCGACCGCGAGGTAATCGAGATACTCCCCCGCCGCCACGGCGAGCGACGAGGGAGTAGCTTCGGTATGTTCTTTGTTCGCCGGCACCCTTAGTCCGTAGCGAGGTTCATGGGCGTCACCTGCAGGCGATCGACGCCCTCGTGCTGACCGATCGAGGCACGCACGAACTCTCGGAACAGCGGCTGCGGGTTGGTCGGACGGCTCTTGAACTCGGGGTGAGCCTGGGTTGCCACATACCAAGGATGCACGTCGCGCGGCAGCTCGACCATCTCGACCAGGCGCTCGTCGGGCGACAGACCCGAGATAACCAAACCGGCGTCCTCAAGCTGGTCGCGGAAGGCGTTGTTGAACTCAAAGCGGTGACGGTGACGCTCGTAGACGAGCTCCTCGCCATATGCCTCGCGAGCAAGGGTATCGGCGGCGAGCTTGCACGGATAGGCGCCCAGGCGCATGGTGCCGCCCTTCTCGGTCACGTCCTCCTGCGAGCTCATCAGATCGATGACGCTAAATGGGCCGTCCGGATCGAACTCGGAGGAGCTGGCGCCGGCAAGGCCGACGACGTTGCGGGCGAACTCGCACACGGCCACCTGCATACCCAGGCAAATGCCCAGATACGGAATCTTGTGCTCACGGGCAAACTCGGCCGCGAGGATCTTGCCCTCCAGGGCGCGCTTGCCAAAGCCGCCGGGGACCAGGATGCCCGAGGCGTCGCCCAGAACCTCGGAGACATTCTGCTCGTCGAGGCTCTCGCCGTCGACCAGTTGGACGTCCACATGGCGATCGTAGAAGACGCCCGCATGGTGCAGGGCCTCGATAACCGACAGGTACGCATCGGGCAGCTGCGTGTACTTGCCCACGACGGCGATCTTCACCTTGTCGGCGTGATGGTTGGCGTGATTCTGTTTGCGCAGGAACTCATTCCACTCGCTCATGTCGCGCTCACGCGGGTCCAGACCCAGGCGCTCGCAAATGCGCAGGTCAAAGTCCTGCTCGGCAAGCAGCTGCGGAACATCGTAAATGCTCGCGCAGTCCTCGTTGGTAAAGACGCAATCGGTGTCGACGTCGCAGAAGCTTGCGATCTTCCCGCGGATAGCGTCATCGATATGGTGGTCGGAGCGCAACACGATAATATCGGGCTGGATGCCAAAGCTGCGGAGCTCCTTGACGGAATGCTGCGTGGGCTTGGTCTTGACCTCGTGGGCGGCGGCGATATAGGGAACGAGCGACACGTGGATGTAGCAGACGTTCTCGGGGCCGGCCTCCTTGCGGTACTGACGAATGGCCTCGACAAACGGTTGGGACTCGATGTCGCCGATCGTGCCGCCCAGCTCGGTGATGACTACATCGGAGCCGGTCTGCTCCTCGATGCGGCGGAACTTATCCTTAATGGCATTGGTGACGTGAGGAATCACCTGCACGGTACCGCCCAAAAAGTCGCCGCGACGCTCGCGGGCGATGAGGCTTTTGTAGATGGCACCGGTCGTAAAGTTGGAATCGCGGGTCAGGTTCTCATCAATAAAGCGCTCGTAATGACCCAGGTCCAGGTCGGACTCGTAACCATCCTCGGTTACAAAGACCTCACCATGCTGGAACGGGCTCATGGTACCGGGGTCGACGTTCAGATACGGGTCGGCCTTCTGCATCGTTACTTTGTAGCCACGCGACTTGAGCAGACGGCCCAGCGAGGCCGCGGTGATACCCTTGCCCAGGGACGAAACCACGCCACCGGTTACGAACACATGCTTGGTCATATTGAGTTACCTGCGCTTCCCGTAGAAGTTGTTTATCCACATCTTACGGGTCTTCATTGTAATACTCGCGCCGCGGACCGTCCGCAATTTTTCTCGCGCGCGATTGCATTTCTCAATCTTGAAACAAAACGCCGCCCGGTTTCCCAGGCGGCGTCGCTATGGCAAGGGTTACATGCTGCTATCGATCAGCAACCTCGTCCTCAAGCATTTCTTGAACGAGCATGCCGGTACGGACGCCCTCAAGATACCACTCGCCACGTTCGGTGAGGCAAATGCCATTTGCAAGCTGACCGCCGTCGTCGCTATAACGCGAGACGACATCAATCATGCCTTCGGAATCCAAGCGATCGATTGCGGCGCGGGCACGATACGGCGAAACCCCCACGCGCTCGGCAAGCGTTTTGCGCGAGAAACCATACGGCCCGCCATTGTCTTCGGTTTGCTGGTCGATCTCCATCAACACCAGCACCTCGACACGCTTCATATCGTTGACACTCGCACGACCCTTGCCCGCCATAGCAGCCTCCTCAAACCGAGCACGAGCATCTAACGCGCCGTGCGCGACCGACACACCTCACGATGGCAGGTAATATCCATCATGCGGCATCCCGCTAAGGATGAAACAGTTACGGTTATTGTATACCGCTCAAATTGTTTCTAGGCAGGTAAACGGCTATTTTTCGCCGAAATAGGCACTTTATTGATCAAAAAGCCGTACCGGGCGCTAACCCGATACGGCCAAACTGCAATGCAATTACCGCGGTGCTTCAAACTTAGCGATGGAAGAAACCGCGGCGCTCAAACTTGGGCTCGCAGCACACGTTGATACCCAGTTTGCGCAGTACCGTCTCGTCCGTCGGCGAGATGATCACGCTAAAGAAGGCATCGCAACCGCGCAACTGCTCCAGGCCCGAAAGGACGCGAGCGGCCGTCTCACTCGTGGCCGAGGTGATCGACAGCGCCATAAGCGTCTCGTCGGTGTGGAGGCGCGGGTTTTTGCTACCCAGGAAATGCGTCTTGAGCTTGCTGATGGGCTCGATCGCCTCATCGCTAATGACCTCGAGCTCAAGGTCGACGCCCGAGACATGCTTGAGGGCGTTCATAATGAGCGAACTTGCGGCGCCCAGGCGCGTGGAGGTCTTACCGGTCACCACGGAGCCATCGGGCATGACCATGGCACCCACGGGACCACCCGTCAGCTGTTCCCTGGTGAGGGCCGCCGAGCGTGCCGGTGAGTAGTTCTTATCGATGCCGGCTTTCTTCATAATAATCTTGAGACGGTCGACTTGCTCATCGCCCACGCCGGTACGGCGCACATTTTCGACCGCGGTAAAGTAGCGGCGAACGATCTCCATCTTGGAAGCGTCGCGGCAGGCATCGTCGTCGGTGATGGCAAAGCCGACCATATTGACGCCCATGTCCGTGGGGCTCTGGTAGGGGCTCTTGCCCAGGATCTTTTCCATCAGAGCACGGACCACCGGGAAGGCCTCGACGTCGCGGTTGTAGTTGACCGTGGTCTTGTTGTAGGCCTCCAGGTGGAAGGAGTCGATGATGTTGGCGTCATCGAGGTCTGCCGTGGCGGCCTCGTAGGCAATATTGACCGGATGCGTAAGGGGCAGATTCCAAACCGGGAAGGTCTCGAATTTGGCATAGCCGGCGGCCGTGCCATGCTTGTGCTCGTGATAGAGCTGAGACAGGCAAGTGGCGAGCTTGCCCGAGCCAGGGCCGGGCGCCGTCACGACAACGAGCGGTCGGGTGGTCTCGACAAACTCGTTCTTGCCATAGCCGTCGTCGGACACGATCAGATCGACATCGTGCGGATACCCCTCGATGGGATAGTGCAGCTTGGCGGGAATACCGAGCGCGTTCAGGCGGTTGCGGAACACATCGGCAGCGGGCTGTCCAGCGTACTGGGTGATGACCACGGCCGCGACAGCAAAGCCGTTGCCGCGGAACAGGTCAACCAGGCGCAGCACATCCTCGTCATAGGTAATGCCAAGGTCACCACGAGCCTTGTTTTTCTCGATGTGGTTCGCGTTGATCGCGATGATAACCTCGACATCGTCGGCGATGCTTTTGAGCATGCGGAACTTGCTGTCCGGCTCAAAACCCGGTAGCACGCGGCTGGCATGATAGTCATCGAACAGCTTGCCGCCAAACTCCAAATACAGCTTGCCGCCAAACTGCGAGATGCGCTCCTTAATATGAGCGGCCTGCAGCTCGATATACTTCGCGTTGTCGAAACCCTGGCGCATATATGGCTCCCGTCCCGTTTCGTAAATTAAGTTCCTACGCGATTATAACGGAGCCCGCCCTCCCCGATAACCAGACCATCAACAGGCACCAACCAAACACGCCATCGAAAAGTTGCGGTGAAATAGCTCCTGTTTAACCCCTCAAGACGGCCAAACGGGAACTATTCCACCGCAACTTCACCTTTTGGCGCAAAGTAACCTGACCCCTTTGCACCAACAGCAGAAACGTCGCGGGCAGAGAACGGACAGCGAACAGACACCAGAGCGAGCAAGCCGCCCCCTGCGCCAACAATGGCAGCGCCGCAGGTTGAGCATAAGTCAGCGAAAGCCCACCAGAGCGAGCAAGGTGACGTGAAAGAGGAGGGCATAGGCCTTTTGGCCATGCCCGACGATTGAACGTCAGATTGCCGCTCTGGCGGGCTTGCAGCGTCGAGTGGTTCCGGCGTTTGGTAAAACGCCGGAACACAAGAGCGCCTCCCCCCGCGCACGGAACGGGAGGAGGCTAAAGGTAGGAGTCTACCGGTGGGTTGACCCCACCGGACAGACGATGACCAGATGATCCTTTACAGGATCGTCAAGGTTTCCGTGGGGTACCCGTTGGGTACTTAGAGCATCACGCAAGCGACGGTCAGGATGATGGCGCAGACGACGGAGAGAGCGACGATGAGCTTAAGGGCAAACTTGAGCCAGGTCGTCCACTCGATCTTGGCCAGAGCGAGACCGCCCATGATGGCGCCGGAAGTCGGGGTGAACAGGTTCACAACGCCGATGGCGGCGGAGAAGATCATGACCATGACCTCGGGCGAGAAGCCGAGCTTGACAGCCAGCGGTCCCATGATGGGCATGGAGACGGTGGCCATGCCGGAGGTCGAGGGGATCAGGAAGGACAGGCCGAAGTAGACCAAGAAGCTCATGGGAGCGAAGATCACGCCGGACAGGCCGGACAGAGCATTGGCGGCAGCGTCGAGGACGTAGACGTCGAGGCCGGTGCTGGCCATGAGGACGGAGATACCACGGGCAAGAGCGATAACGAGGACAACGGACATCATGTCGGCAGCGCCGGTGATGAAGGTGTTGACGATCTGCTTCTCGGACAGGCCGCCGATAATACCGATCAGGACAGCCATGAGGAAGAACCAGGTGGAAGCCTCGTCGAAGTACCACTGGCCAATGGGCAGGCCGGTGATCAGGGCAGACCAGCCCTGAACGATGGCGTTACCGTCGGCGTCATAGACAGCGCCAGCATCGAAGAAGTTGGCGACGCCCTCATTGAGGTCGGCCAGCGGGATGAAGCCGACGATCATGACGACGAAGGTGAAGGCAAAGGCGATCAGAACACCCTTCTGACGACCGGTGAGCTTGACCTCCTTGTTAACCTCGGAAGCAGCCTTACCGTGAGCCTCTTCGGCGTCCTTGAGCTCCTGCATCGAAAGGATGGTGGAACCCTTGTCAGCCTTGACCTTCTTGGCATAGCTCATGACGAAGACGATGGACATGACGGTGGTAACAATCCACAGGACGGCACCGAGGCCGATGATGATGGACTGGTTGACCTCAATGCCAACGCCAGTCAGAGCGTCAACGGCAGCACCGACGGCAAACGGGTTAACCGTGGAGCCGAGGCAGCCGCAGCCAGCGCCGAGCAGGACGGTAGCAGCGCCGACCATGGGGTCGAAGCCAGCAGCCATCATGGTGGCGGCGAGCAGGGCGTAGAAGGGAACGGTCTCCTCGCACATACCATAGGTGGTACCACCGAGGGAGAAGATGAACATCAGCACGGGAATGAGCATGATCTCATTGCCCTTAAGCTTCTGCACCAGAACGGCAATGCCGTTGTCCAGGGCGCCGGTCTCGGTCATCATGCCGAGGAAGCCGCCGAGGATCATAACGAAGAGGCAGACGGGCAGAGCGTCAGCGAAGCCCTTGACCGGGGCGGTGCAGAAATCGCTCAAGCGGGCAGCGGTAACCGCGCCACCGGACGTACCGGAGACGATAACGGTGATAACCGCGACGATTGCCAGCAGAGCAAGAAGAATGGTGAACGATGAAGGCATACCGCGCTTTTTCTTAGCGGTCTCAGTCATAGTTCTCATCCCCCCTTCATAAATCATTTACTGATCTCGCCCGAAGCGGCTCTTCCGTGCCGTGCCTGCCGCTTGATGCGAGATTTTTACCAGATAAAACCGCTCGGGGTGTGCAGCAATACACCCCGAGCGAGATGCTAGATGCTCTTACTTGAGCGTGGCGTACATGACAGCCTTAATGGTGTGCATGCGGTTCTCGGCCTCGTCGAAGACCTTGGAAGCGGGGCTCTCGAAGACCTCGTCGGTGACCTCCTGCTCGGTGATGCCGAACTGCTCGCACTTCTCGGCGCCAATGGTGGTGTTGGTGTCGTGGAAGCTGGGCAGGCAGTGCAGGAAGATGGCACCCGGGTTGGCCATAGCCATGACCTCGGAGGTGACACGATACGGGGTGAGCTGAGCGATGCGCTCGGCCCAAACCTCGTCGGGCTCGCCCATGGAGACCCACACGTCGGTGTAGAGAACGTCGGCACCGGTAACGCCGTCCTTGACGTCGGTGGTCAGCTTGATGGTGCAGCCGTTGGCCTCAGCGATGGGCTTGCAGGCCTCGATGACGTCATCGGCGGGCATGCACTCCTCGGGGCCGCAGGCCACGAAGTTCATGCCGAGCTTGGAGCAGACGACCATGAGGGAGCGAGCAACGTTGTTCTTGCAGTCGCCCATGAAGACGAGGGTCTTGCCCTTGATGTCGTAGTTGAAGTTCTCCTGGACGGTCAGGATGTCGGCGAGCATCTGGGTGGGATGCCACTCAGTGGTCAGGCCGTTCCACACGGGCACGCCAGACTTAGCAGCGAGTTCCTCGACGTCGTCCTGGGCAAAGCCACGGAACTCGATGCCGTCATACATGCGGCCGAGAACGCGGGCGGTGTCCTCGATGGACTCCTTCTTGCCCATCTGCGACGAACCGGGATCGAGGTAGGTGACGCCCATGCCAAGATCCATGCCGCCGACCTCGAAGGCGCAGCGGGTACGAGTGGAGGTCTTCTGGAAGAGCAGAACGATGTTCTTGCCCTCGAGATAACGGTGCGGAACGCCAGCGCGCTTCATGTCCTTAAAGTTCTTGGAGAGCTTGAGCAGGTACTCGATCTCCTCGGTGGTGAGGTCGAGGAGCTTGAGGAAGCTACGGCCGGAGAGGTTAACACCCATGGTTCAAATCCTTTCGAAAAAATGAATTACGTAAATAGTAGCGGTGCCCGTTTGACGGGCGAAACCGGTGCGGTTGTAGGGGGACCGCACCGGAAACGGAAAGACTTAGAGGTCCTCGCGCCAGAAGGGCATGCTCATGCAGCGCGGGCCG